>JBAPYY010000261.1:0-1574 GCA_049284975.1 Occallatibacter sp. | reverse complement strand
TGGTGGTTCCCCCGGCATTCCCCGATGTGGCTCCATCCCTTTTGGGAATCAATGACCACCGCTGACGTTTAAATCATGGTGACGGCCAGCCCGCCCCTGGAATGACTCAGTGTACGTACCCCTCATAGCAACCGCTTCAATGGCTCAGTCGACAGCCATCGAGGCCTAACCATACTGAGCGCAATTCTTGTTGACATAGTGTTGACATAGGAAGAGGTATCACCAACACCATTTTGGCGACTCTCTGTATTTCGTTTATTTTGTTTTGTTTAGTGGTGCGCCCGGAGAGATTCGAACTCCCGGCCTACTGATTCGTAGTCAGTCGCTCTATCCAGCTGAGCTACGGGCGCACACTTGTGGTTTCAAGCGAAACCATACACAGATTATCAGGGATTCCGGGACGGCGCAAACCTTCACGCCCGTCGCGATAAAGTCCAGCTTCAACCTGCAGGAACAGCTTCCGGCTCTGGCTGCGGCGGAAACAGCGGAAGCTCAGAGGCAATCTCCAGACCCGTCTCGTGCACCAATTTTGTGACTGCCGCCGCGCTCAGCCGCGTCGCGTCGTACTCAACACGCAACGTACGGGCACCCTGGTCGAAGCTCAGCTTGCGAATGCCGTAGACGTCTTTGGTGTTGGCCAGGGCAAAGACCGCTGCCTCAGTGGGCGGCGTGGTATAGGAATAGAGGATTTCCACTGTAGTCATGCAGCCATCATAACAAGGCTCGGCGGTTTGTGTGCCTTGCTTACAGGCTGTTCAGGTAGGCCCGAATCTCAGGGTTCGACCAGTCCGGGTCGCCCACCAGCTTCCGCCGAATAATACCGTTCTTGTCGATAATGTAGGTCTCCGGCCATCCTTCCGTGTGATACAACTTGGCGGCGCTTTCGCTCGGGTCACGCACCGTAATCAGATCGACATGCCGGCTGCCGATGAAGCGCTTGTATGCGTCTTCATCCTCATCCACGCTCACCGCCAGAATTGCCAGATCGGGCCGGTCATGGTGCAGTTCCACCAAGCCCGGCATCTCCTGCACGCAGGGAGCACACCAGGTGGCCCAGAAGTTGAGCAGGATAATCTTGCCTCGATAATCCGCCAGGTGAATCGAAGATGTGCCGTCGGAAACGGTAAAGTCCGGCGCCACCTTGCCCGTCAGGCCAGGACGCGCGCCGCGGTCGCATGCCGTCAGTAGCGCCAGCGGCGTGAACACAACCACGAGAATGAAACGAGAGACCCGCACATCTCTATAATACTGAGCGAAAGGGCATTTCGTCATGGGGCACGATGGCAAGCGATAGCAAAGAGGACAACAGAGGCGCCACCGCTGAAGGATGGAAGCCGGTATTGGGCCTCTCCGACACCCCTGGCGAGCTCGCGACGCTCCCCCCGCGCTGGGGCACGGTCTACGACCAACCTGAGCCAGAACAATTAATCGAGCTCACGGTCATCGTTCCCGCCCGCAACGAGGAAGCTTGCCTCGGCTCCTGTCTTCAGTCGCTGGTCGCGCAATCGGAAGAAATCTTCGGGCTCGGCGCGGATTGGGAACTGCTCGTTGTCGACGACCACTCCACCGATTGC
>JBAPYY010000260.1:0-9934 GCA_049284975.1 Occallatibacter sp. | reverse complement strand
GGCTTATGTGCAGGGAGTTGCGGTGGACGATGCGCAGCTGGCCGAGGACCTCACCTTGCGCGGGATTGCTGTTGAGGGAATTTACGATCTTGGTGACGGCAACGGCTCGCTCTACGAGATGGACATTACCACCAATCGCGTGGACGCGATGAACCACTACGGAGTGGCACGGGAGGCGGCGGCGATATATGGGTTGACGCTGGCGGGGCTGGATTTTGTTTTGCCGAAGGCGCGCGAAGGCGCTGCGGCTTATTCCGTGCGGATTGAGGCTGAGGACGCGTGCGGACGGTTTACGGCGCGAGTGCTGCGCGATGTGACGATGGGTGCATCGCGGGACTGGTTTGCGGGAGCGGAGGTTGCTACTTACTTTGGGCTGCTGGAGCAGAAGCAGATTTCAAATGCCGTGGATGCGACGAATTTTGCTTGGATTGCGATGGGTCAGCCGACGCATGTTTTCGATCTGGACAAGATTGAAGGCGGCATCGTGGTGCGGCGCGCGAAAAAAGGCGAGCGGCTGAAGACGCTGGATGGCGTGGAGCGCGTGCTGGATGCCGAGGACCTGGTTGTAGCCGATCACGTGAAGGCGCTGGGGTTGGCCGGGGTGATGGGCGGCTGGGAGACGATGATTACGCCGGCGACGAAGAATGTGCTGGTGGAGGCGGCGTGGTTTGACCCGATAGCTGTGCGGCGGACGGCGCGGCGGCACGGGTTGCACACCGACGCAAGCCACAGATTCGAGCGCGGAGCGGATTTCAATGCGGCGCCGGTGGCGTCGGCGCTGGTGAGTGCGATTTTGCTGGCGAATGGCGGCTGGCTGGAAGGCGAGTTAGTGGACGTGCGCGTGGCGGCAATCGAGGCGCGGACGGCCAAGCGGAAGCCGGTCGAATTGTCGCTGAGCGAGGTTAAGCGGATACTGGGCGCGACTGTGGATGAGGAGGGGATTACCGCAGCGACGGTTGAGGGAGTGCTGACGGCGCTGGGATGTGAGTTAGCGGAGTTCGCGGAGTTAGCGGGGAGAGCGGAGTTAGTAAGAGGCGATGCGGGCTGGCTGGTTACGCTACCGAGTTGGCGGCTGGATTTGGAGCGCGAGATTGACCTGATTGAAGAGGTCGCGCGAGTTTACGGTTACAACCGCTTTCAGAATACGCTGCCGGAGTTTGGCGAAGGAGTGCGCGCGCTGCCGTGGGCAGAAAAGGAGGCCGCGGTTCGGCGCACGATGCTGGGAGCGGGATTTCATGAGGCGATTGCGAGCACGTTCTGCTCGGCTGCCGAGGCCGCGCTGACGGCGCCGCAGCCGGGGTTGGCGGTTTCGCTCGGCAATCCGCTGAGTGAGGAAGCAGGTGTGCTGAGGCCGTCGCTGGTGCCGGGAATGTTAGCGATGATTGCCGGAAATCTCAACCGCGATGTGAACGACGTGCGGTTGTTTGAAGTGGGCACGGTCTTCAGCGGCAACACGGAAAAAGTTGAGGAGCGGCCTTCGTTGGCGTTCGGCGCGGTGGGCAGTTTGCCAGAGCAGGGAGCGTTGCAAGCGGCGCGGGCGATTGAATTCCACGATGTGAAGGGCGTGGTGGAGCAGGTGTTGGCGCGGTTCGAAACGAGGTCTGCCTACTTTGATCAGTTTCCTGCCGAGGCTGGGCTGACGCCGGAGTGGCTGCATCCGTATCGCGCGGCGCGGGTGGTGGTGGACGGTGCGACGGCGGGATGGTTTGGCGAGTTGCATCCGAGAGAGGCCGCGGCGCGCAAGCTGAAGGAACGGGTGCTGGCGGGCGAGCTTTATCTCGACCGGCTCTTTAAGCTGCATTTGCGGCAACCGATTGCACGGGAAATTTCGCGGTTCCAGCCGGTACGGCGAGATTTTTCATTGGTGCTGGACGAGAGCATTGTGTGGGAGAAGATTGATCGGGCAGTGGCCGGATTGCAGATTCCTGAACTGGTGGAGTGGAGGGCACGCGAGGTTTTTCGCGACCGGAAATTGGGCGCTGGCGAGTATTCGCTGCTGCTGGGCGCGACCTTTCAGGCTGCGGACCGCACGCTGCGCGAAGAGGAGTTGCAGAGTTTTCAGGCGCGGGTGGTGGAGGCTGTTGGCAAAGTTGGGGCGCGGCTGCGGAGTTAGTCAGGAGGCCGCGGAGGAAACGGCGCAAGCCGGGTTATACTTGCAGCGTTAAATCGAATGTGCGGAGGATTCTCGATGGCGGAGTTTATCTGGAAGTCGGAGACTATGGACGAGACGCAAGCAGACGAGGCGACCCGGGAACAGAGCGCGGAGACGGGCGGAGAAGCAAGCGCGTTGAGGTTGAGCGTGGACGAATTTTCCGCGCTCGAAGAGCGCATTGTGCGCGCGGTGAACCTGGTGAAGCGAGAGCGGCAGGAGCGTGCCGCGGCCGAGGAGCGCGCCGGTGAGGCGGAAGCGAAACTGCGCGAGCAAGCTCCGCTGGCCGATCGTCTGCAAAAGGAAGTGTGCGCACTGCGCGACGAACGCGACCAGGTGAGACAGCGCGTGGAGCGACTGCTGGCGCAACTGGACGCGCTGGAACTGTGAGGCCAGGTGTGTCTCAAGATCAATCCGGTAACGAGGCCGGCTACGTAACAGTTGAGATTTACGATCAGACCTATCATCTCGCCGGACAGGACACGGAGCAGATTCGCCACTTGGCCGAGATGGTGGACGCGCGAATGCGCGCCGTGGCCGCACAAGGCCGGACCGTAGACTCCTTGCGCGTAGCCGTGCTGGCGGCGCTGAATCTTGCCGATGAGTTGTCGCGGGCCGAGCAGTCTGGCGGCGGCGATGCGCGGCTGGGCCACATGCGCGCGGTGAGCCTGCGCGGGTTGCTGGATGAAGTGCTGGAAGAAGAGCGGAAGACAGGGTCGTAGGCCACGGCTCTCTGTTTTGGAAAAGTGACGCCCGAAAGCGGCGAGTCAGAAACGTAGCACACCTCGCCCACCTTGCACAAGACTTGCAATTTCTCTCGCCGGCCCATAGTATCCGCAATAGAAACCGGCCTGCAAAGCAGGTGGGCGATCAACGCTGGTTGAACCAACATTCGTGAACAGGGGCTCAACTCGACAATCGGTTCTGTGTGCCGTGTCCGCCAGTCCGGAATGCCTAATGAACCGCGGAGAGCTCCACCTTCCTAGGAAGGGTTCACCAGCGCATCAACCACGGCCCAGTGGGTCGGATTCTACCTTCCTTGCCTGATTGCGGCGGTTACAGCTATCTCCCCAATGAGCAAAATCGCTCACCGGACCTCGAGAAGCTCAAATGCCGTATTCTGACTCAGGTGTATCCAGTCCTCTTCCATATCGGTTCCTTTCTTATTCCTGCGTATGGCGCTTCGGCTGCAGCAGGCGTGCTGATGGCGCTGTATCTATCTGAACGCACAGCGCGGATGACAGGTATTGACTCGCGGCTGGTTTGGAAATTGTGCGTGGTGTCGCTCTTCGCGGCAATTGCGAGTTCGCGGATGCTGCTGGTGACGTTCAACTGGAGCACGCTACGCCTTCACCCTGCGTGGATGTTGATGCTCGCCATGGTGCATCATCCGCTGCTGACTGGCTTCGGGGCGCTGATTTCAATTGTGGTTGCCGTTCTTTATGGGCGATGGCAACGAATGCCGCTTTGGACAACGGCGGATGCGTTGGCGGCGCCCGTGGCTTTGGGCGTGACCTTTGAGCAATTGGGCGCGCTGCTGGCCGGGTCGGGCTATGGGACTGAGACCGCGACGCGCTGGGCCGTCACTTACACTGACCCGCTGGCTGGAATTTGGAGCGGCGCTCCGCTGGGAGTTGCGTTGCATCCGGTGCAGGGTTACGCGGCGCTCGGATTTTTGACGCTTTCGATTTTCTTGCTGGTTTGGCTGCCGCACCGGCGTCAGGCGGGCGATGTGGCAGGGTTGTTGTTGCTGGGCGCGGGTGTTGTTGTTTTTGTCACCGAGTTCTGGCGGGATTCCGAAGGACGGGGCGCGGTGATGGGCGGTGCGTTGGATGGGCCGCAGATGGCGGCTGTGGCACTGGTAGTGGTTGGCGGGTTAGTGTTGTTGGAGCGAAAGAGAGATGTTGAGGGTTGAGGTTTCCCACCCATTCGCAAAGAACGCGAATGGATTGGGCACCCGGCACTCGGTCCTCGATATCTGGCCTCCCACCCATTCGCAAAAGGCGCGAATGGATGGGGCACCCAGAGTTGAAAGTTGAGATTTCCCAGGTCCAAAAATCGGGATCTCCACCCCACGGACGAAGACCTATCCGTGGGGACCCCGGACCTGGGGCACCGAGTTTTTGGGGTCATGGCGGAGAACGAGGCGGCGAATGGCTGAACTGCGCACGATTGAAGTGACGGCGGAGGCAAAGGGGCAGCGGCTCGATCAGTTTCTGGCCCAGACTCTGACCGCGGAAGGCGAAGCTGTGAGCCGGTCGCGCGTGCAATTGCTCATCGACCAAGGCGATGTGCTGGTGAACGGGCTGCACGAAAAGGCCGCACTGAAGCTGCGCGGGGGCGAGCGAATCGATATTACCGGCGAGCCGCATCCGGCGCCGCTCAAGGCCACAGCGGAAGAGATTCCGCTGGATGTGATTTACGAGGACGCGGACATGGCGGTGGTGAACAAGCCGTCGGGGATGATGGTTCACGCGGGGTCGGGTCAGAATGAGGATGCGCGTAACCGCGGCACTCTGGTGAATGCTCTGCTTTTCCGGTTCAAGAAACTTTCCGCGACCGGAGGCGATTTGCGGCCGGGAATTGTGCACCGGCTGGACAAAGATACGAGCGGCCTGATTGTGGTGGCGAAGAATGACCGCACGCATGCAGCGTTGGCGGATTTGTTTGCCAGCCGCAAGATCAAGAAAAGTTATATTGCGCTGGTGCAAGGCACGGTGGAGCGGGCCAAGGGAACGATCAACGCCAGCGTGGGGCGCGACCCGGTGAGGCGCACTCGCATGACCACGAAACCGCTGGGCGATGCGCGCACGGCGGTCTCGCACTACGAGGTGGTCAAGCGGTTTGCGAATCGCTTTGGCAAGTTCACCCTGGTAAAGGTGCGCATCGAGACGGGCAGGACGCATCAGATTCGAGTGCACATGGCGTCGATTGGGCATCCCGTGGTGGGCGACACGCTTTATGGCGGTTCAGGGCAGTTGACCGACCAAGTGGCTTCGCAGGCCGCGACCTCGAAAGCCGCGCGGCGCAAGGCGGAGCCGGAAAGACTCAGGCTGGGACGCAACTTTCTTCATTCGGCGCGGTTGGAGTTTGCGCATCCGAAGACGGGAAAACTGTTGGAGCTGGAAGCGCCGCTGCCCGCAGAACTGGAAGAGTTTCTGGTCAGGCTGGAAGCAAAGTAGGGGCAATGCGGCGGATTTTCTCTACGCCTCGTCGAATATGCGGAGACTGTTGGTGGCACGCGAGCGGAGATTGTCGCATCCCACCCTTGCCGCAAAAGCAGAGACGCGGCAAGGATGGGGTACCCAATTTAGAGTGGCGGCGAAAATCCGCTAGAACAGATAGCGGGCGGTAAAGACGAGGTTGTGGTTGGTGGCGTGGTAGGTGCTGGTGGCCATTTGGAAACCGGCGCCAAAGGCAAGGCCGATGCGGCTGGCCTTATCCTCGGGACGCAACTTCAGCTTGCCGAACATGAAGCCCGGAGTGGCGAAAGTCTGAACCTTGCCATCGTTTTTGCCGCCATTATAAAAAGTGGAGTTCTGTTCGACCTCCGGCCACCAGAGCTTTCCAAGGTGATATTGCAAGACCGCGTTCCACGCAACCGGGCGGCCGAGTTTGGAGGTATCGCCGGTGGGCAGCGCAACGCTGGCGCAGCTCTGCACGTCAAGGCGGCCATAGCCCTTGCCGAGGCCGATAGTGGGCGAGATGGTGGCGTCAGTGCTGCCGTTCGAGTAGCTGCCTGTGGGGATGGTGGAAGACACCGCGACGCTGGCCACGTAATTGCCATGTTGCTCGTTTCCGGCAAAGGGCCGGTACTTGAGCAGGAAGGATGTGTCGCCCGCTCCGTCTTTGGTGGAGGGAACATTGTGCTGGATGTAAGGCGGGAGATTGAAGTCTATCTCGGTATTGGCGAACGGGATGAGGTTGAGCCCTTTGCTATTGTCGTAGATCCATGTAGTGGTGCGGGCGGCGGTGATTTGGCGGATAAAGTCGGTACGCGCAACCTGGATTAAAGAGGGGTATGGCGTGACGACAGGGACGCTCCATCCGGGCTGTCTGGACTGAGTACGCGTGGTGCGAGCCTGCCACCGGCTGAAGAACGAGCCTTGTGCGTGGGCGGCTGCGGCGACGAAAAAGAGGGTGAGGAAGAGAAGTGTGGGGTTTCGCATCTGATTGAGAATAGATACTTACAGCGCTACGAAAAGTGAGCAACCACCCATGGGTGGATATCTGTCTCCACCTTGCGACGGAGAGCGGAACAATCACTTCGGAGCGAGGAGGATGGCGCGCAGTTGGCTGGCAACTTCGTGTTGCTGGGCGGGTGTGATGCGGTTGAAGAAGGGAAGCGCGAGCGCGCGCCGGGCGATGGATTCAGTAACTGGCAGAGAAGCCGCATCGGCGCAGGGATGGCTTCGCCAGGCGGGCTGCAGATGGATGGGGGCAAAGTAACGGGCGCTGGCGATGCCGCGGCGGGCAAGCTCTGCCTGCACGTGATCTCGGTTGACGAGTTCCGGCAAGCGTACCACATAGACGAACCAACTGATGGTGCGGCGAGGGAGCGTGAGCGGCGGAAGTTCGAGTCCCGGAATGCCGTGAAGCAGCGTGTCGTAACGCGCGGCGGCAGCCTGACGGAGCGCGAGCATTTCAGCGATGCGGCTCAACTGCACACGGCCCAGCGCACAAGCCAATTCAGAGAGACGGTAGTTGTAGCCGACCTCGGAGTGGTCGAGCCAGCCCGAGGATGGCTGTCTTCCTTCCACCCCATCGACGAAGACCTGTCGCTGGGGACCCCGGCCTTGATTGCGCAAACTGCGCAGGCGATCTGCATGGGCGCTGGAATGCGCCAGCACCGCGCCGCCTTCGCCTGTGGTGAGTTGCTTGTTGGGATAGAAACCGAACACAGCCATGTCGCCAAAGCTGCCGGCGCGCTGGTGGTCGAATTCTGCACCGATGGCCTCGCAGGCATCTTCAATGATGACGAGACTGTGACGGCGAGCCAGGTCACGGAGCGCGTCCACTTCCGCAGGAATGCCGAAGGTGTGAACGACCAGAATGGCGCGGGTGCGCGGCGTGATGGTGCGGGCCACGGCGGCGGGATCGAGGTTGAGGGTGACGGGGTCAATCTCTGCAAAGACAGGTGTGGCGCGCACCTGAAGGACTGCGTTAGCCACGGCGACGAATGCGAAAGATGGCACGATTACCTCGTGACCCTCGCCGATGCCGAGCGTGAGCAAAGCGAGATGGAGACCGGCGGTGCCGGAACTGACAGCAACGGCATGGGGCACGGAGTGATAGGCGGCGAACGCGGATTCAAAGGCAGCCAACTCTGGGCCAAGGCTGAGGTGCGGCGTGCGCAGAACAGCCGTGACGGCATCGATTTCCGCTTGCGTGATGTCGGGTGATGAGAGCGGGATGCGCGCGGTCATGACTTCTCCGGGAATTCATTCTCGGAGCGCGGGCTTTGGGGCCTGGCTGAGGTCGGTTTGATTCCAGTTGAATCTCCGGAAAAACATCCCTCAGGGGCTAAAGCCCGTGTTGATTTTGCGGAGTCAATGTACGGGCTGAAGCCCGTACCCTTCAACGGCTGGATTTCCTCGGATGTTTCTTCCGGCTCGGTTTCTTCGGGCAGCGGTGTGGGCTGCTTGATGAGCAAACCGTCAAGCGGGACTGTCGAGAGCACGCGGGCAATGGTGGCAGCAGCAGCGCCGTCGCCGTAGGGGTTTGTCATGCCGCGAAGGGATTCACGGAAATCTGGACTGAGCGCGCGCTCAATGGCAGCGCGGATTGCGGAGGTCTCAGCGGGCGAGTCGATGATGTTGCGGGCACGCTCGCGGCCTTGCTGGCGTATGCCGACGTTGACTGTGGGCAGGCGAAACGATGCTGCTTCCATAATGCCGCTGGATGAGTTGCCAATCATGGCTGTGACGTTGCCGAGCAGGCTCCAATATGTCACGGCATCGAGATTGACGAAGATATGCGTTTGCGGGCGCGTGGCAGCGAGCGAGCGAGTGCGTTCGATGAGCGCGTAGCCGCCGGCGTCGGAGTTGGGGTACACAAAAAGAAGCTGGCCGGGCGTATCAGCGAGCGCCGAGAAAAAGGCATCGGCTTCGGCGTTGGTGTCATTGAGGATGGTGACCGGATGCCACGCGGCAAGAAGCGTGGGTGCCGTGAGGGTGAGCGAGAGGCAGGATTCAAGAGCGGCGCGGTCGAGCAGCGCGGAGCGGCGCAGATGGTCAAGCGAGGGCGCGCCGGCATGATGCACGCGCCACGGCTCCTCGCCCATGGCGATTACGCGTCGGCGCGCGGTTTCAGTCGAGGTGAAATGGATGTGGGCCAGCTTGGTGAGAGCGTTGCGAACGTGGTCGTCGATGGCTCCCTGCGAGATTTCGCCGCCTTCGATGTGAGCGACGGGAATGCGCAGCGCGAGGGCGACAGATGCCGGCGCCAGCATTTCATAACGGTCGGCGATGAGCAGCAGCAGGTCGGGACGCCAGGCGGTGAGGGCGTCGGCCAGGCCGAGAATGGCGATGCCGATGGTTTTGGCCATGCCGGTATCGGTGTCGGAACTGAGGAGGCACTCGATGCGCGCCTTGATGGGAAATCCGTCGCGCTCGATTTCGTTGACGGTTGAGCCAAAATCCGGCGAAAGATGTGCGCCGAGCGCAAAGACGCCCAGATCGACCGTGGGATCTGCGGCCAGTTCGCGCAGCGGCCAGTAGAGGTGACTGTAGTCGGCGCGCGAGGTGGTGACAACACCAATGCGCCGCTTGTTGACGGTCTCACTCATACACAGACCTTCGGCGCGCAGATTCGTGAGTCGCACCAATAAGGGTCCTGGAGGGATGGATTCACATGAGAAGTATAAATTGGACGACCACCTCTATTGTGATGGATCCGGAACGGACGTAGAGGGACAGTCGACGCGCTGATACCAGGGCGCATGCAGCCTGCCGGGGTGAAGGTCGAGACAGATTGAATCGCCCGCTTGCTTGTTGCTGTATAGGATGGAAGAGACACGGATCTCCCTTGGCTCCTCGACCGGCCCCCAAGGGGCGAGATCAAGGAAATACGTGGTGGCTTTGGAGCCGGTGTGCTTGCCGGTGACGGGCACGACGTATGTTGTGGGCTTGGAAGTGTCGGCCATCGAGTTGACCACGACGGCGAGGCCGAAGCTGTAAGGCAGCAAGACGAGGAGCAAGGGGACAAGAGCGGGAGCCAGAGAGGTGTTCTTGATGGCTGGGCCATAGAGCATTGCGGTGTAGACGAGCGCGATCGGAACAATAAGAAGAAATAGTGGCTTCATTGAGACAAATTCGAAAATCCTGACGCTGAGGGCCAATCCGATACCCGCGGCCACCAGAACAAAGCCCAAATCGGCGCGTGGATCGGCCTGTTCCTTAAAAAATGCATAGAGCATTGGTGAATGCCGCATCAGCAGCAGCATGGACACCGGCACGAGTGCGACAAAGATGGCCAAAGGCAGGTAATAGGCCACGGGGGCGAATTGAAAACCGATTGCGGCGGCGATGGTGCTGATGAGCGCGGCGATAGTCAGGGTCCTTGCCAGTTTCAGGGCGTGTAGCCGCTCCTCGGGAGTCGAGCCCAACTTTGCATTTTGCGAGATTTCAGCCAGCATTGCGTCGTGATCACGCGCATCCCGCTCCGCATCGCGCGCATTCAGGTCCGTGAGCTGCTGGAAGCAGGCGCGGTAGTAGTCGTCGATGTCAAGGGGCTCTGGGAAATGAACCTCGCCGCGTCCTTCCTTCAGGCAGAGCAGCGTATAGG
>JBAPYY010000259.1:0-7033 GCA_049284975.1 Occallatibacter sp. | reverse complement strand
GTGGCAATGCACGAGAAGGAGGGAAACAAGTGACTCCTTTAGCGGGTTATCTTCTCGTTGCCGCGCTCTTGTTTTCGATTGGCCTCGCCGGTGCACTTACGCGCCGCAATGCCATACTTGTGCTGATCGGAATAGAGCTGATGTTGAACGCGGCCAACCTGAATCTGATTGCATTTTGGCGCTACGGGCCGCATCCCGAGATGCTCACGGGAATGATGTTTGCGATTTTCTCTATTGCCGTTGCGGCAGCTGAAGCAGCGGTGGGATTGGGGTTGGTGATCTCCATTCATCGCCACGCCAAGACCACGGACCTGGACCAGATGAACAGGATGAAGGGGTGAGCCGGTGATACAAGAAAGTTTGACTCAACTCTCCGTCGAGCATATCCACGAATTCGGCTCGCCAATTGCGGGCATGCTTTGGCTGATTCCGGCGATTCCCATCGTTGCCTCAGGCGTAATTGCGCTGCTAAAGCAACCCCGCCGCAAGATCTCCTCTACTTTGGCCATCAGCTCGCTGAGCTTCTCGCTGTTACTGTCGCTGGTTGCTTTCGGGCACGCTGTCGCTGGGTGGGTGCATAACGTTGATGTCCGCGAAGTTGTCAATCTCACCTGGTTCCAAAGCGGCGCCGTCAATGTGGATCTGGGATGGGTACTCGATCCGCTCTCGGCCGTCATGCTGGTGATGGTCAGCTTTGTCGGCCTGCTCATCTTTATCTACTCCACCGGCTACATGGAGCACGACGAAAACTACACGCGCTTCTTTTGTTTCTTGTCACTCTTTGCAGGAGCGATGCTGGGCGTGGTGATCTCCAACAGCTTGCTGTTGCTATTTATATGTTGGGAGTTAGTCGGACTTACTTCCTACTTATTGATCGGGTTCTGGTATCAGAAACCCTCTGCGTCGGCAGCGGCGAAAAAAGCCTTTCTCACTACGCGCATCGGCGATGTTTTTTTTCTTTTGGGGATGGTCTGGTTGTTCTCGCAGACCGGAACGCTGCTCTTTTATAACCACGGCGCTGGCTCGCTGGAACCGGTTGCACTGACCGGATTGCTTGCAACGCATGCCGCGCTGGGGCTGACCGCCGCAGGCGCGATTGGCCTGCTGATATTTGCAGGAGCGGCGGGCAAGAGCGGCCAGTTTCCACTGCATGTCTGGCTGCCGGATGCGATGGAAGGCCCTACGCCCGTCTCCGCACTGATTCACGCGGCAACCATGGTGGCCGCTGGCGTTTATCTTATCGCGCGAGTCTATCCGCTGATGCAGGCCGGAGCGCTGGCCGGCGGCTCGACTGCCGCACTCACAGTAGTCACGTGGGTTGGTGCATTCACGGCCGTCTTTGCCGCGCTGATTGCCGTGGCGCAAAACGACATTAAACGCATTCTGGCCTATTCGACCGTCTCACAATTGGGCTACATGATGGCCGGGCTCGGTATGGGCGGCGTGGCCGTGGGAATGTTCCACCTGATTACTCACGCGTTTTTCAAGGCACTGTTGTTCATGGGCGCAGGCTCAGTAATTCACGGCTGCTACGGCGAGCAGGATATTCGCAAAATGGGCGGCCTGAAATCCGACATGCCGCTGACCTTCGCGACCTATGGGATAGGAATGTTGGCACTGTGCGGTTTTCCGCTGCTGTTTTCCGGCTTCTGGAGCAAGGACGGAATTCTGGAAGCCGCGAAGCACTGGAGCGTTGCCCAGACGCCTTTCTACATGCTGGTTTTTGGCGCGCTGCTGACAGCGTTCTACATGACACGACAGATGATTTATGTCTTCGGCGGGCACTGGCGCGGCAACAAGCCCGCGCACGAAAGTCCCCGAGTGATGACCGCGCCCTTGGCGATTTTAGCCTTTTTCGCGGTAACTCTCGGAGCAATCGGCACTCCCGCATGGCCATGGTTCAGAGCGTTTCTGGACGGCCATTCGGCGGAATTTGGGTTACAAGGTTTTGCCGAGCCAGGTTTACTAATGCTAATGGCAACTTCGACCCTGATGGTGTTTCTCGGCATTGGATTGGCGTGGAAGTTTTACGTCGATCGCACTCCGCGACTGCAAGACCCGGATGAGCTCGAGCGAATCAATCCTAGAATTTGGGGATGGCTGCGCGACAAGTTTTATGTGGATGAATTATACGGAGTGACGGTGATCGCTTTCTATGAGAGATGGGCGCGTGTCTCTGATTGGCTCGACCGCCGTGTCTGGGGCAGCGTCGTAACAGGGGTTGCGCGGGCCTTCGGCCTGTGGGCGCAATTGAACCGCTTCCTCGATAACAACATTGTGGACGGCAGCTTCGACAAGGGCTGCGATGAGTTGGGTGTGGGCGGAGGTCTTCTTTCGCGCGCGCAGACAGGCCGCGTCCAGACCTACCTTAGATTGCTGGCACTGGCCGTGGTTGTGCTGGCGGCAATTTTGATTTGGAGCAGCCGGGCATGAGCGGATTTCCTGTACTGTCGCTGTTGACCGTGCTGCCCCTCGTAGGGGCGGTGATTGCGCTTGGAACAGGCAAGCACGCGCGTGCCGTAGCCCTTATCACGACCCTCGCGAGCCTGGCGCTGGCACTGGTGGTGTGGACCGAGTGGAGCAGGGGGCCAGTTTTTGGCGGCTTCGGATTCATCGAGCAGCACGCATGGGCGCCGTCTTTGGGCATCGACTATCACCTCGGCGTAGACGGGCTTGGCGCGCTGATGCTGGTGCTCTCAGCCATCGTCACGCTGATGTCGGTGGATGCCGCGCATCGCGTTCATCATCAGCCGGGGCTTTACTTTGCGTTGGTGTTGACGCTGGAAGCCGGGCTCTTTGGCTCCTTCACCGCGCTGAATTTCTTCCACTGGTTTCTCTTCTGGGAACTGAGCCTGATTCCGGCCTTTTTTCTCATCAAGCTGTGGGGCGGAGCGCGGCGCGGCCCGGCGGCTACGCAGTTCTTCATCTACACCATGGCAGGCTCCGCGGCTCTGCTGGTTGCATTTCTGGCCGTCTTTCTTTCGACAGGCAGCATGGATTTCCCTCATCTCACGCTGCTCGCCTCTACCGGCGAACTTGAACAATTAGTGACGGCGCACTTGGGTCCAGTGATGATATGGCTGGCCATTGGCGTGCTGGCCGGTTTTGCCGTCAAGGTACCGATGATTCCTTTTCACACGTGGCTGCCCGCTGCTTACGCTGAAGCGCCTTCGCCGGTGACGATGCTGCTGACCGGCGCCATGTCGAAGATGGGCGTCTATGGACTGCTGCGCATTGCGCTTCCTCTTTTCGGCCATCAAATCTCTCAGATTCGTACGCCGCTCCTGGTGCTGGCCGTTGCCACCGTGGTGATGGGCGCATGGGCGGCGGCGGCGCAAAAAGACCTGAAGCGCGTCTTCGCTTACATGTCGGTCAATCATCTGGGCTACTGTTTGCTGGGGATCTTTGCGCTGGCGGTTCCGGCAGCCGGAGCGGCGGCGATGACCAGTCAGGCCGCGGCGCTCAACGGCGTAATCTTCCAGATGTTCAACCATGGAATCACCGCGGCTGCGCTCTTCTGGTTTGTGGCCATGTTGCAGGAGCGAACGGGGGGACATCGCGGCGTCGACCAATTTGGCGGCTTGCGCAAACCCGCGCCAGTGCTGGCTGGGCTGATGGGCATTGCGCTCTTTTCTTCGCTGGGGTTGCCGGGGCTGAACGGTTTTCCAGGTGAGTTTCTCATCTTCCGCGGTGTCTTCCCGCTGGCATGGGTCGCGGCCACGGTCTCAGTTCTCGGTCTGCTGGTCGCGGCGGCCGTGATTCTGACGGTGATTCAGAAAGTATTCACCGGCCCGGTGCCCGAGCATTGCGCCAATTTTCCTGATCTGCACCACGGCGAGCGCATGGCGCTCGCTCCAGTGATAGGCCTGATGTTTCTCGTCGGCCTTCTACCGCAACTGATTGTGGCCACAGTCAATCCCACGGTCATCAACCTGCTGGCTCACTGGAGATTTTAGATGTTAGCGTGGACAATCTATCTCTCGTTTGCCGGAGCGATCGTGCTGGCAATCCTGCCCAAGGCCAAGCCGGCGCTTGTGCGGTGGCTGGCTCTCAGCGTCGCCGCGGCCGGACTCGTGATCGCCGTCGCGGGCTTCATCGCCGGCATGGGACAAGGGCGCACAGTTTTTGTCGATCTGCCGTGGATGCCGTCCATGGGGATTCACTTCCTGTTGGCTGCCGATGGTATCAGCCGCGTGCTGGTTCTGCTCACTGGTCTCGCCGCCGTAGCTGGAGTTCTTTTTAGTTGGAATATCGAACTGCGGACCAACGAGTTTTTCGCTTTCTTCCTGGCGCTCATCGGCGGAGTCTACGGAGTTTTTCTCAGCTTCGATCTGCTTTTACTTTTTGTCTTTTACGAAATCGCCATAGTGCCCAAGTATTTCCTGATCGCCATCTGGGGTTCCACGCGGCGCGAGTACGCGGCCATGAAGCTGGCCATCTATTCCTTCGCCGGCTCGGCGATGGTGCTCATCGGCTTGCTGGCGGCTTACGCCACAGCCGGCAGCCACTCCACCAGCCTCATCGATTTAGGTCATGCGGGATTTCCGGTTGGCTTTCAGATGTGGTGCTTCCCGCTGGTCTTCACCGGCTTTGCGATTCTTGCCGGCATGTGGCCGTTTCACACGTGGGCGCCCACAGGCCACGTAGCCGCGCCCACCGCTGCCTCCATGCTGCTGGCCGGCGTGGTCATGAAGCTGGGCGCGTACGGCTGCCTCCGCGTGGGCATTGCGCTATTCCCGCGCGGCCTTGATCCCTGGGGAATTTCGTTCCTCGGCATCGGCTCCTGGCGTGATGTTTTCGCGGTGCTGGCAGTTATCGGCATCGTTTACGGCGCGCTGGTTGCCCTGGCGCAGACTGACTTCAAATTCGTCATCGGCTACTCCAGCGTCAGCCACATGGGCTTTGTGCTGCTGGGTCTCATGACTCTGAATCAGATTGGAATGACAGGCGCGGTAATGCAGATGTTCTCTCACGGCATCATCGCCGGTCTGCTCTTCGCCATAGTGGGTCGCATCGTCTACGACCGGACTCACACGCGCCAATTTGCTGAGTTGGAAACCATGCACCTCTCCAGGCGGTTGCCTTTTGCCGCGTGGGCATTTGTGATTGCCGGCATGGCTTCGATGGGCTTGCCCGGCTTCTCCGGCTTCGTTGCCGAGTTGCAGGTGCTCATAGGCGCGTGGAAGGTCAATCCGTGGTGGGTTGCAGCCGCGGGCGTCGGCATCGTCGTCGGCGTGGCTTACACCTGGCGCGCGCTACAAAAGGCTTTCTTTGGTGATCTCCTGCCCACGGCGCATGTGCTTGAGCAGGAGCATGGCCATGAGTTAGCAGCAATCACGTGGCCTGAAATTACCGGCGTTGCGCTGCTGGCAGGAGTTAGTTTGTTTGTGGGACTTTATCCGAGAATTTTGCTCGACACAATAGAACCGGCAGTGAAGGCGCTGCTCGCGGGAGGTGTGCAATGAACTACGCAGATCTCTTCCGCGTAACGCTGCCGGAAACAATGCTGGAAATCGCAGCGCTCGTGGTGTTGGTGGTGGACCTGGGCTTCCTACGCAAGGCCGCGCTCAAGTTGCGCGTGACCACAGCGGCATTGTTAGGCGTGGCTGGTTGCGGTGCTGCGCTGTGGGCGTTGCAATTTCAGGGGCATGCCGGCCTGAGCTATGGCGCATCCGGTGAATCTACATTGCTGGCAACAGGTGGCATTGCGCAGGTCGCGCAATCAGGAATTCTGATGTTGACCGCGCTTACGTTATTGTTGCTGATTGATTGCGATTTCACGCGTCACGTGGGCGAGTATGTGTCCGTAGTATTGATGGCCGCTGTTGGCGGCTTGCTCATTGCCGCCGCACAGGATTTGCTTGTTATCTTCATTGGGTTGGAGTTACTGAGCCTAGGCCTTTATATTCTGACTGCTTTCGCCAAGAGTTCGGGCAAGAGCGCCGAAGCGGCAATGAAATATTACTTATTCGGTGGAATGTCGGCTGCTTTTCTCCTCTTTGGCTTCAGTTATTTCTACGGGCTGAGCGGAACGACGGACCTGATTGGAATACGGGCCGCGATTACGCTAACTGGGGCAAGCCCGTTGTTCTATGTGGCGTGGATTCTGGTCGTCGCGGGTTTGGGTTTCAAGGTCGCGGCTGTCCCATTCCATCTGTGGACGCCGGATACTTACGAGGGCGCACCTGCTCCGGCGGCTGCGTTTATTGCGTCGGTTTCGAAGGTGGCGAGCTTTGCCCTCCTGGTAACGCTCAGTCTGAACTGGCTCATGCCAAGCGGCGCGTTTGAAGGCCAGGTTGATGCAGTTAATAGTGTAGTCTTGCGTACATATCAAGTCTGGTCGCACTTAGCGGTAATTCTGCTGGTGGTCGCGGCGGCTTCCATGCTTGTTGGCAATCTGGCAGCCCTGGCACAAGCGAGCGTCCGGCGGTTGCTCGCTTACTCGGCCATTGCTCATGCGGGTTATATCTTGCTTGGAATTGCCACTCAGCGAGCGTATTCGGGGCAGGGAAGTCCAATTGAGTTCTTTCAGAGCACAACGGGTCCAGCTTTGCGCAGTGCCAACGCCGTCCTCTTTTACATCCTCACTTACGGCCTGACCACCATCGGTGCATTCGGCGTGGTATCCGTTGTCGAGCGTGCCACGGGCAGCGACCGTCTCGATTCTTTCGTCGGCCTGCACAAGCGCAATCCGCTGCTGGCCGCGGTACTGCTGGTTCTGTTTCTCTCACTCGCTGGAATTCCGCCGCTGGTCGGCTTCTATGCCAAGTTCAATCTGTTTGCCGCGGTTCTCGGCATCTCAGCTGGGCCGGTCCCCTTCGCCCTCGTAGCTCTTGCCGTCGCTCTTAGCGTGGTCTCGCTTTACTACTATTTGCAGGTGCTCAAGCGCGCCTACGTTATGCCCGCCGTGGATGAGTCTCCCATCAAGGCCCATCCGGTGACACTAGCTGTTTTGATCGCGATTGCAGCGACGGTTATTGTCCTAGGCTGCTTTCCGGCACTGCTCCAAAATTGGATCGAGAGCTTCCATAGG
>JBAPYY010000258.1:0-4661 GCA_049284975.1 Occallatibacter sp. | reverse complement strand
GCCCAGAATGGCAACGATGGTGGAAGTCCAGCGTGCCCGGATGCTGCGGAAGTTGTAGGAGACCGGCACTGATCCAATCAGCGGAGCCAGCAATCCGGCAACGATCCCGCCCACGATGACCAAAACCAGCAGCAGGGCAGCGATGGCGGCTAGAGTGATCACTACACCGAAAATGAGCTTTGGCAGCATGATCAAACCCTCCGAAGGGCATTCACTACGCTCAGGCGCATCGCGCCATAAGCAGGAAGAATTCCGCTGGCGAAGCCGACCGCGATAGCGGCGATCACACCGTACGCCAACGTCTTCGCAGTGACGAAAAGTGGCGGCAATAGACCGGCCAGCGCGCGGCCAACCACTGGAATAAAGGCCCACGCAAGCAACAATCCCACGCAACCAGCAAGCGCGATTACAACCGACTCGCCCAGGATGAATCCAAGGACCGCGCGATCAGAGAAGCCGATAGCTTTGAGCACGCCCAGTTCATTTGTTCGCTCGCGCACAGAGATGGCCATTGTGTTTCCGGTGACCAGCAAGAGAGTGAAGAAGACGACAGTCCCGATCGACACAATCAGGAATTTGATGTTTCCGAACTGCTTCACCCAGCCCTGTGCAAACGCGGATTCCGTCTCGGTCTTCGTTTCATAGGGCGAATTCAGGTACATGTTATCGATGGCTTTGGCAATGCGCGGGGCATCGTCGGGGTTAGCCATGCGAATGACGTACCAGCCAACCTGGCCTTTGACTCTGTCGGGCACGCTCTCTTTGAAGTACTCCCACTGGAACCAGAACTGGGTTTCGTCATCTTCCGGCTTTTCGCCGTGGTAAACCCCGTCGATATTGAACTCGAAGGGTTTACCCGCCAGCCCATAGATGGTTGTCGTGATGGGAATGCGGTCGCCGATTTTCCAGCCGAAGCGCTGCATGGTGGCCGCGCCGACAATCGCGCCCTGGCGGTCTTTCAGGAATGTATTCCATTGGTCGTCGGGAACGATGAGTTCCGGGAAAACCTGCCGCTGGTTTTCCGGGTCGATCACGAACTGCGGGAAAAAGTTCTTGGGATCCTGATACACGCCGCCGAACCAGTTATTGTGCGTGATGTACTTGACGCCCGGAATGCGGAGGATTTCATCCCGGTAGGAAAGCGGGATCGTGTTGATGATGGAGGTGCGATTGATGGTGACAAGGCGATCCGCACTCACGACGTCTGCTCCGCGACTGAACGCGTCGTTGACCACCCCCAGCAGCGCAAACAGAAACAGTGCCACAGCGAACGAACCGATGGTCAGAACCAGCCGGGCCTTCTTGCGAAGCAGATTGGCCAGAATCAGTCTGCCGAATTTCATGAGGCGCCTCCCGCGACAGAGGGTTGCCCTGCTTCTACCAGCACGCCCTTCTCGAGATGCAGCGTAGTATGGGCCTGGCGCGCAACCACCGGGTCGTGTGTCACCATCAGCACTGTTTTCCCGTGCTCCTTCACCAACCGCTTGACAAGGTCCATCACTTCGTCGGCGCTTCTGCGGTCCAGGTCGCCGGTGGGTTCGTCGCAGAGCAGGAAAGTGGGGTCGGCGACGATGGCACGGGCAATGGCGACACGCTGTTCCTGTCCGCCTGAAAGCTCGCGCGGATAGTGGCGCATGCGCTCAGCCAAGCCAACTATGGAAAGGGCGGTTTCAACGTGCTTACGGCGTTCCGCCTTGGAGAGTTTGGTCAGCAGCAAGGGCAATTCGACGTTCTGGAACGCGGTGAGCACGGGGATCAGGTTGTACATCTGGAATATGAAACCGACGTGTCGTGCGCGCCAGTGGGTCAGCTTGCCGCGAGACATGTGCGTGATTTCATCGCCGGTCACGCTGATGGTGCCGCGCGTGGGAACGTCGAGGCCGCCCAGCAAATTGAGCAGAGTCGTTTTTCCCGAGCCGCTTGGCCCCATGAATGCCACGAAATCGCCCTTATCGACGTCAAGATTCAAGCCCTGCAATACGTCGATGTCCTCGTTGCCGCGGCGGTAGGTTTTGTCCAAGCCGCGCACTTGAATCAGACTGCCCACTGCTCCGTTGCCGTCCACGCGTACCATGATCAACCCTCCTTGTTCTCCGCGATTTCCACTTGCTCTTCTAAATGGCGCCAATTACTAAGGGACCTGGCATTCTGTGTCTTGACACAGTAACACCGAATCACAATTAAAGAATGATTAAATCGCAAGATCGAAGCACTAGCGCTTGATCGCGACAGCTTCACCATCTCTCAAATCGGTCGGGCCCCCAACTACGACTGTGTCCCCGGGAGTGAGCCCCGCCAGAATCTGCGTTTGCGCGCCATTGGTTGCGCCGACCTTCACGGCGCGGCGCTCGACGTGATCGCCTTTCACCAGGAAAACGATTTTTTCTCCGCTATCGTCGCGGAGCGCGTTCTGCGGGGCCATTACGACCGCTGGCGCTCTTTGCCCCTGCTTCTCTTCTTCTCCGAGGAACGTGACCTTCACTCCCATGTCGGGCAAGATGCGCGGATCCAGCTTGTCGAAAGCGATGCGCACCTCGACAGTCGCTTTCTGGCGATCGGCCGTGGGAATGATGGTGCGCACTCGGCACGGAATTTTCCAGTCCGGATATGCATCCAGAATGGCGGACACCTCCTGGCCTTGCTTCACTCGCGCGATGTAGTTCTCGTTGACGTCCACTTCGATTTCATTCGATGCCATATCGACAATCGTTGCGATGCCCGTGCGCGTGAAGCCACCGCCGGCCGAAATCGGCGATACAATTTCTCCCACCTGCGCATCCTTGGAAACGATTATCCCATCGAACGGAGCGCTAATGACGCAGTTATCCACCGCCTGCTGCGCCTCTTGGATGCGTGCCTCTGCCGCGAGCACCTGTACCTTGGCGTAGTCGATTTTCGCCCTCAAGCTGTTCTCGGCCATCGTCGCATTGTCGAGTGCTTCCTGAGTTTGAACTCCTGCCGCCCTCAATTCCTGCGCGCGATGCAACTCGATCTGCGCGTTCTTCAACTGTACTTGCAGGTCGAGAATGCTTGCCTGCGTGGCGTTGCGATCTGCTTTCGCTGACGCAAGCGCCTTCTGTACATCGGAATCGTCGAGGGTGGCCAGCACAAAGCCTTTGTGTACGCGCAATCCTTCTGTAAAAAATACGCCCGTAACGCGTCCGGTGATCTTTGCCGCTACGGTGGCGCGCCGCTGCGGGGTGACATACCCGCTCGCATTGAGCAGAGCCCGCGGCCCGGTGTCCGGGGCGTCCAACGTGGCGACTTGCACCGATGGCGTCTGGTGCATGTAAGCGTAGACTCCGCCTACGGCTACGAGCGCGGCGAGTAAGACGACAAAAATAACCGCGATGCGCTTGCCAGCTTTTTGAGAGCCGCGCTTGTGGGCTTCGATGCGTAGTGCTCCCAGGTCCGGTTTTAGGGATGCTTCAGGCATAGTTGGCTCAGTCGTCTAACCTTCGATTTCCATTATGATGTACTGCACGCCGCAATTGTACGCGGTGAGGCGCGATTCACCTTAGTTTTCTTCTACTTCGACGCGTCTCTTTCGACTCCGATTCCGGCAGGCTGATCGCTGCTTCCGAATTCACCCGTTTTAGAGCGCTCGGCAGGACCAAGCCGAAGAGCATTGTTTTCAGTTATTTAAAACTAATGGATCAAGGACCTTTCACTCTTCGTCGCGCAGTTCCTCGAGACATTCGGTATTCCGAGTCCGTTGGAGCCGGTACACGCAAAAGGCTAGTCAGGTGCTAGCTGCGAAATCTGATAGACCGTGGTGTATTGGACAGGCATAATTTGACCTCAGTATCGCACGAGTGCCCAGCTTCCTGATGCGTGCGTGACGCACCCAGTTGGCGAGTGACTGGCAAATCGGACACGATCCTGATTTTCCTTTGCCCCCGGCGGCCCAAGCCGGGATCGTGTACGGTTGGCGACAAATCGTCCAAGAATGTTTTCCACTTCCACCCTTAGCTGCGGTCTCCGGGATGGACCTGCGTTCGCATTACGTCCAGTATCTCGCGCATGACGATCATCAAAACTCCGACTTCTTATTTCGCCTGCACCAGCCCCGCAACAACTGCGGCAACTTTATCGAGTATCTGGTTCCAGCCCTCTAGTTGACCGCTGTTTTTTGCGCTCTCCATTGGTTCATTTCCAATGTGGGTGAGTTTCGTCTGGCCATTTCCAAGATCCTCAAAGAGAGTCGTATCGTACGCACCCTCTATGGCCTCATGTTCTATTCCATATTGAGCGGGGTCAACCTTGTTTCCCTCCGGGTCGGAAAAGTACATGGAGGAAACGATCTTCTCGTGCAGAACAATCTCGTGGTATTCAACGCCATTCCAGAACTCCTGCCCATCCGGCGCCCTCATGCAGCAGAGGGATTTTCCTCCCACGCGAAAATCCATCTTGCAAACGGGCGCCGTAAAGCCCTTCGGTCCCCACCACTGCATCACGTATTTCGGGTCTGTCCACGCCTTCCAAACCAGTTCGCGTGGGGCATCAAAAACTCTTGTGACAACCATCCGCTCTGTCTCGTTAACCGTGTTTTTTGCCATCTCTGGCCTCCGTTTTTTTCATTTGATTCACAACCACATCCAGCTTGTCGAAACTGTCTTCCCAGAATCGGCGATAGTAAGCCGCCCAGTCGCTGACTTTCT
>JBAPYY010000257.1:0-4010 GCA_049284975.1 Occallatibacter sp. | reverse complement strand
GCTTGGAGTCTTCTGCCCAAGCGAGGCCGGCGATGTCGAGGTGAATCCAGGGAGTGTCTTCGACAAAGACTTTGAGAAACTCCGCGGCCGTAATTGCGCCGCCCCAGCGTCCGCCGGTGTTCTTGATGTCGCCGATGTCGGACTTGATCATCTCGGCGTACTCCTCGCCGAGGGGCAGTCGCCAGAACTTCTCACCGCTGGTTGCAAGAGCGGCGTCAAACTTTGCCCATGTTTCGTCGTCGTTTGAGAAGGCTCCGGCGTTGACGTGGCCAAGGGCGACGACACAAGCACCGGTGAGCGTGGCAGCATCAATCAAGTGAGTTGCGCCGAGTTGGCGTGCATAAGTGAGGCCATCCGCGAGGACAAGCCGCCCCTCGGCGTCGGTGTTGATGATTTCGATGGTCTTGCCGGGCTTGTCGGCGGAGAACGGCATGGCAGTCTGCACGTCGCCGGGCTTTTGCGCTGTTCCCGAGGGCATGTTTTCCGCCGCGCAGACGACGCAGAGGACGCGGACCTTGGGCTTGAGCAGGGCAATAGCGCGCATGGCGCCGAGCATTGCCGCGCCGCCGGACATATCGGTTTTCATTTCTTCCATTTTGTCCGCGGGCTTGATGGAGATGCCGCCCGAGTCGAAGGTGATGCCTTTGCCAACCAGACCGAGAACCGGGCCGTCGGTAACGCCCGCAGGCTCATAGCGCAAAACGATCAGGGCAGGCGGCTCTGCAGAGCCCTGGGAGACGCTCCAGAATGCGCCCATTTTCAGCTCGCGCAACTTCTCGGTGGAGTGGACCTCCCATCCGAGTCCGACCTCTGAGGCCATCTCGGCGGCGCGCTGGCCGAGGATGGTCGGCGTGAGCTTGTTGCCCGGCTCGTTGACCAAAGAGCGCGTGAAGTTTTGGCTTTCGCCGATAATGATGGCCTCGGCAAAGGCAGATTGCAGTGCGGCCTTGTCAACGCCAGCGGGCGCGGCGAGGGTGAACGACTCCACACTCTGGTCCTTGCGGTCGCTGCGATAAGTGTCGGAGTCGAAGTCGCCCACAAACGCGCCCTCGACCGCTGCGCGCGCACTGGCCGCATGGGGCAGCGCCTGGGAGTTGATTTCAGGCAGGGCAAAAACCAGCTCACGGATGCCGCGAGGCTTGATGAAGCGGACGGCGGTTCCGGCTGCCGAGCGCACGCCGTGAGCCGTGGCTTTGGCCTGCTTGCCGAGGCCGACCAGCAACAGCCGTTTAGCCGCCAAGCCCGAGGGGGCGTGGAGAAGAATGGTCTCGTTGGCCCCGGCCTTGAATTCACCGCTGGCTAGCACGGCTTTGGCTGCGGCGAGAACGGCAGCATCGGCGGTGAGCAGCGCGGGCTGGGGTTTGGCGTCGGAGACCTTCGAGGTTTGGGTGTCAGCCGCCAAAACGGCCAGGAGTTCGGTTCCGATTCCGGAAAGAGGAGCAAATGACAGTTGGGTCCGCATGCTGCCCATTATTTCACTGCAGGGGGCAGAAATGGGAACTGGTCCTGAGTCGGGTGCGGTGAAGTTCTGAGCCGAAGTCTCAAAAGGTGAAATTCGACTCCGGCAAGCTCACCGGTACGGATCGACCTGATTTTCGATCCATTCGAGGGCCTTGACCCGCCAGCGGGGCTCAGTCGATGCATTAATATAGCGCTCGTAAAAATGGGTTCTCGACTCCCTCGCCCGACGTCTATAGCTCGCAGTAGTTTGAACCGAGTCGAGGATAATGCAACTGCGCAGCATCCCTGACCGTTTGAAGCGCTCTATTCCTTCAACGATTGCTCGTTGAGTTTCAGGGTCGAGCTCATCTCCCTTTAAGGTGCGCATGTCGAACAGCACACCGAAAGATTTCGGCGCTCCGACCAGGGCCCTGACGGCTTCCTGCGACCATTGCGTCATCTCGTCGAGGCTGATGGTGCCCCCAAACGTAAGTTCGAAACCGTAGATCTCCTTGGAAATCCTGTACATTGCGCCGCACCTAAATCCAATTGTAGAACCAACCTAGGGTTTTATCGGCTGCAGCGCGAGGAACGTTCAGTGCCGAGGAGCAAAGACTTTGGGTGATGGAGGGGCTGCCACGCGAAGGGCACGATTCTAGCGCCCCATGCGGTGCTTGCTGGCGTTGATGGCGGCGCGGGCATCCCGGTCGGCCTCGCGGCTGCGTTCGGTCTCGCGCTTGTCCCAATCCTGCTTGCCCTTGGCCACGGCCAGTTCGCATTTGACCCTCCCGTTGCGGAAGTAAAGGCGTGTGGGGATGAGCGTGTGGCCCTTGATCTGCGTCTTCGATATTAGCTTGCGAACCTCTTCGCGATGCAGCAGCAGTTTGCGGGTGCGTGTGGAGTCGTGGTTGGCCATGTTGCCGTGGGAGTAAGGACCGATATGCAGGTTGAGCAGAAAGGCCTCACCGTTCTGGATGAGGCCGTAGGAGTCTTTCAGATTTGCTTTGCCCTCGCGGATGGACTTGACTTCCGTCCCGCGCAGGGCCACGCCGGCCTCGAACTTTTCCAGCAAGAAGTAGTTGTGGCTTGCAACGCGATTGTGCGCGGCATCCCGTTCGCCCGAGGCTACCGGGTCGCGCGGCCGGGACGGCTTCTGCGGACCAGGGGCGGTCGGCTGAACAATCACGTGGCTGGTTTGGCGAGCCATCCGGAAGCATCCTCGAATCTCAATCGTAGCATTGACAAGGGTTTTCAGCAGTTTGAAGCCGGGCTTTGCTAAAATGAGGCATTGTTGAATGGTAATTTCCACGAGTCGAAATTGCGTCAAGATGAGCGTCTGGGGCGGCCAAGGCAGCCCTCAAGTGTCCGACGAGGAATGCGGACCAGCAAAGACGCCGGGGAGTTCGATGAAAAGCTGCGCTCAAGCACAAGCTGCCTCCAAATCCGTTTTCCCCAGACCAGCTTTTTCGGGAACCACCCGATGGATAGCTCTTTTTGCCGTCCTGGTGGTCTGTCTCTCCACCGTTGAGTCGCGCGCCCAGTCGGCCAGCTCCTTCTTCAAGCGCGGCGAAACCGCCGAGGCCCACGAGGACTACGACGCAGCTTTCGACAATTATCAGAAGGCCTATAACAAAGCCCCCAAGGATCTGCGCTACCGGGCCTCCCTCTACCGTGTGCGAGCCACGGCTGCATCTGTGCATGTGACCAAGGGACAGAAGATGCTGGATGCCGGCAACGAGCAGGGGGCGCTGGCGGAGTTTCTGCATGCTACCGAGATCGACCCCAGCAACGAGGCTGCCCTGCAGGATATAGCCAGGGTGAGGAAGAAAAACGGCGAAGTGACTCCGGTGAACGAAACCAGCCTTCCCGTTGCGCCGGGCAAAGAAGAGGCTCTGGATTCGATGAGCGCGCCGGCCGTTCTCCGGCCTGTTTCCGACGAGCCGCTCACCCTGCACATGCAGGAAGACGCCAAGGTCGTCTACCAGGCAGTAGGGAAAGCAGCCGGAATTAATGTACTCTTTGATCCGGAATTCGCCTCCAAGCGCGTTCAAGTTGACCTGAACAGCGTCTCGCTGCTCGACGCGCTGCGCATTGTTGGCACCATTTCCAATACCTTCTGGCGGCCGGTCACCGAGAACACCATCTTTGTGGCCGCCAACACCCGCGCCCGCCACACCGAGTTGGATGAGCAGGCGGTGCAGACCTTTTACCTTTCGAACGCCTGGCAGCAGAACGACTTGACCGACGTGCAAACTGCCATTCGCAACGTTTTGCCCAGCGCCAAGGTTTACGCCGTGGCCAGCCAGAACGCCATCGTGATGAGGGGTACGCCTGACGAGCTTCTGCTGGCGGAAAAACTGATTAACGATCTGGACAAGGCTCGCCCCGAGGTGGTGGTGGACATCGCCGTGCTCGAAGTGAGTAAGAACTGGGAGAAAACCCTCGGCATCGCCTGGCCCAGCAGCGTCGGCGTTGCCCTTCAGCCTTCCTGCGCGACGACCAACACATGCTCTACCAGCACCAGCACCACCGGCTCCAGCACCACCACTACAACTCCTACTCTTTACGAC
>JBAPYY010000256.1:0-3819 GCA_049284975.1 Occallatibacter sp. | reverse complement strand
GGCGTGAAGTGGCGCTATTTTGAGCATCACACTTCTGGCGAAGCAAAGACCGACGAGAATATGACTTTCTCGCTGGGCACTTATCCGCAGGCTTCCATCAACAACCCCACGAGCGCCGTCCGCCGCGGAATTGTCGAGAACGGGCCGCAGTACTACTTGCCGGTGGAGTTCACGGCCAAACTAGGGCCAATCGGCTTCGACGGCGAGGTGGGCAGGTGGTTCGGCAACAAGCTGACGCCCAGCCGCTGGGGGCGCGGATTGATTGCGGGACATGAGTTCAATGAGCGGACGGAACTCTACACCGAGATCTACGATTTGCAGGACGCCAACCGCATCGGCCCTCCATCCAATCTGGCGCCCAAGCAGCGCGAGTTGACGCTGGATGTGGGCGGCCGGCAAACGCTGGACCACAGCGGGCATCTGCGGCTGTTGTTCATGGGAGGGCGCGGCATTCAGGCCGTGACACGACAGAACAGCGAGCCCAACTGGATTGCCTATGTGGGCGTGCAGATATTGTTGGGGCCGAAAGAAGACAATGGCAAATAGCAGTGCTCTAATGCAGCGCTTGCTCGGAGAATTCCCCGAGAATTCCACTTTGCCTGACTAGTCCCGGTCTCGCCGCACTGAGCCCCGGTGGTGTATCTTCCAACTCGTATGGACTACACCGCAAGCAACGCCCCGCATCCCGCGCCTGAGGCGGAAGAAATATTCCGCCGCTGGATTCAGTTTCTCGATGAAGAGTTCACGCGCCACCAGGCTCCGGAGCGGCGCGCGGAGATTGTGCGCGACCAGCTTTACCAGCTCTACCTGGGTCGTCCGCACGGCACCAAGCTCAACCTGACGCTCACCTCCGAGCTGCCCGGCAATGTGCTGTCACTCTCGCTGGACCCGGAGAATGTGACGCTGGAGGCGGAACACTTTGGCGACGCCGACCCGGAGCAATTTGCCAAGCGCAAGCCACTGCTGTGGTTTTGGAAGATGTTTGACCGCTCGCCTATTGGAATCAACCACTGGCTAGGGCTGCGTTTCCGCTCGATGCTGGGACGGCATCTATTCGCGCGCATCGGCGCGGGAGTGAAGATTGATCACGGAGTAGAGCTGACCTACGGCTACAACCTGACCATCGAAGAAGGCGCTACGATTCGCCACGATGCGCTGCTCAACGACCGGGGCGGAATCACCATCGGCAAGGGCGCAGTTATTGGCTCGTTCGCTCGCATCTATTCGCACAGCCATGCAGCGCACAATTATGCCGAGGTCATGCTGTTGCCTACCGTCATCGGTCCCGCGGCCAGAATCGCAAGTCACACTATTGTGCTGGCCGGCCAGCATGTCGCCGCCGGAGAGCTGGTGGGAAGCTTCCCGGCGGAACGGGGATGAAAAGACAGGGACTAGGGACTAGGGAATAGGGAACAGGAAAACCGCCCGTGTCTTCAAGCTCTGTCTTACTGCGCCGGCGGCGTTCCTCCATGCACCACAAACCGCTCAATGTAATCGTGCAGTAGCTGGCGATGCTGATTGCGGTAGGCTGCGTAATCCTGCGCGATGCCATTGTCGGCGCCGCTGATCAAAATCCAACAATCCAACATTCCAGCGTTGTTCAGCTCGACCAGGTTACGCAGGCTCTCGTCCAGTTTCTCCGGCCTGATCTTCTTGCTCTTGACGGTTGTGGCGACGATGCTCAGCGCCTCATCCTCTTCTAGTAGCGAGTGCCGGTACCCTTTCTCATCGGGAAAGTCTTTCTTGAATCCATCGCCTCGATAGCTCGCGCGAAGGATCGAGTACATGATCCACGCGGAAGCTCCGGGGTTCTGCTTGTCATCTGTCGCTTCGGCGTTGAGAGTGATGTTGATATTACCCGGCTTGTTTGCGTCCACCACCGGAGCGGCAGGGCGGTCGATCTTCGGCGCGAGCAGAATCGCCTTTTCTTTATCCGCCCACTGCCGCAAACCCTGCCATGCGTATTTGCTGTACGGCTCGGCCACGATGGCGTCGATAAATTTCTCCTTCGCAAAGGCAGGATCGCCGCCCAGCTTGAGAATTGCGTCGCCCCAGTAGCGATAGGCCGTCTCGCGGTTCGGATCGATCTCAATGGCCCGCACAAACCACGGAGCCGCCTCAGCCAGGTCCTGCTGCACGTATGCGGTGTCACCGGCATAGAGCGGAGCTTCGTAGAGATGCGGATCGGCCGCTGCTGCTGCCTCGTACTTGGCCATAGCCGTGCGAAAGTCTCCCGCAGTGTACGCCTTTTCAGCTTCGGTCAGCAGCGCTTTGCCGGGGCTGACTATGCCGCCATAGAGCGGCTGGTCTGGATCGAGATTGGCCATCTGACGAATGAATTCGGCGGTGTCGCCCAGCGCCACTGCGCGTTTCGCAGCTTCCCGCTCCCGAATTCGCACAGCCTTGATTTCGGCTGGGTCGCTCAGTTGGACGGCTTCGGCGCCGAGGCAGTCGGCCAGCCGCTCGGCATAAAGCTGTTCGTTGGGATACGCTTTGGCCAAGTCCTCATAGAGCGGCAGCGCTTCAGGCCGTTTACCTGCCTTGAAAAGATCATTTGCCCTGGCTGCCTCATCGTTCTGGGCCAGGCTGGCCGAAACAGCAAGGCAAAAGCAAATTCCTGCCATCCATCTCCGCATGATCGATCCCCTTTCGCGAAGAAATTTAGAAACCCCGAATTTGCAAGGGTCGCCGAAAGTCTTTGCCGCAGCTCGACATTCCCTCAGGGGCTAAAGCCCACGCTGATTATGCGTCATTTGCGGCACGACTGAAGTCGTGCCCTGATACAAGGCCGACTAAATTTCGACTTTTTCCGCAAACTGTGAAGTCGTGCCCTTTCAAAACGCGGACTGACTCGAGAATCCCTAGACTGCGCCGGGCCACGCTATGGTCCAGCGCCGTAGTCGAACCTACACGCCCCTCCATGCTAACCTGAGTTCTCAGTTTGTGGAGAGATCGTTTGCAACAGCCCGACCTGATCAAAGCTGTATTCGAGTTCGTTTTGCTTATTTTTTCGCTCAGCGTGCATGAGTGCGCACACGCCTGGACGGCCTCGCGGCTGGGCGATCAGACCGCCCGGATGTTGGGTCGCGTCACGCTCAACCCCATGGTCCATGCGGACCCTATCGGCACGCTGCTGTTTCCGGCGCTGATGATCTTCGGGCCGCTTTTTGGATTCAGCATGTTTGGCGGGATGCTGGTGGGCTGGGCCAAACCTACCCCGGTCAATACACGCAACTTGCGCAAGATTGTCCGCGACGACAACCTTGTCACTCTAGCTGGCCCCGCATCAAATCTGCTCATCGTGCTGGTTGCAGTTGCGGTTATCGTCGTGATGGCCGTCGCGCTTCCCAACGGACGCCAGGTTGTACTCGCCTCGTTCTTTGCCGCCCTCGGCGCACCTACAGACGTTGCCCCGCAGCCGCTGGTGTTGCTCTGCACGCTGGCTATTTTGATTAATCTGTCGCTCTGTATCTTCAACCTGCTTCCCATACCTCCATTGGACGGCAGCCGGCTGACGCGCAATATGTTGCCGTATAACGCCGTGCAGGCTTACGACCGGATTCCGATCTGGGTGAGCTACCTGCTGATGATCTTTGTGGGCGGAACGATTATCAGGGCTTTCGTCGTTCCCGCAATCGGAATGGTGGTCTGGGCGCTGGTGCACGTGTAGGCTGGGCCGCGCAGGTTTCCAGTTAGAGCTGCAATGGACCGCTACAATAAGAGGAGCCGTTTTCCCGGAGTTTTCGGGAGGGCGGCGACATTCTCCTGGCATCATTCCGGAATCGATCGACAAAATGGCAGAGACCGCAACATCTTCTT
>JBAPYY010000255.1:0-5506 GCA_049284975.1 Occallatibacter sp. | reverse complement strand
GGGTGTAATTGACGCTGACGGTCCCGGCTCCAGCGTCTCCCGAATCGCCGTCCGCGATGCCCACCGAACCTGTCTCCCCGATCAGCAGTTCGTTGTTGGTGGCGTAAACGTCCATGTCGCCCGTCGAGTAGGAGAAGGGCTTCGCCAATGTTCCAATATTGGAAATGGTGGAGCTCGTCGTGGTCGCCTCGTAGGTAAACCCGATCCCCACTCCGACGCCGACGCTGCCGCCAAGAGCGGCGGAACCCGAGATGGCGCCCAGTGCCGAATCATCTTCGGCATCCATGTAAACACCGTCAGCCGTTTCAACCGCTCCGTTGATGTTTTCCAGTTCGGTCGTGGTCGTGTAGAGAAGGACGTTCACGCCCACGGAGCCGGCGACCGCGTAGCTGCTTCCTTCACTGTCTGCGCTGCTGAGGCCCGCCGCCATTGAAATCGTCCACCCGTCGCGCAAAGCCTCGAGGCTCAACAAGCCGTCAACATCGAGCCCCGCAGCTCCATTGATCGAGGCGTCGGTTCCGCCCTCGAGAATATTCAAGGCAAACGCACCGGAAGCCGCCACGGCGCTGCTGCTCCCCGTGGAAGTGGCGAAAGCTCCTGCGCCGGCCACATTAATCACGTTCGTATTGTTTTGCGCCAGCAGCGAAAGCGAGCCGCCGACATTGAGTGTGGGAGCGTTGGTGATCCATGCATCCGAGGTGTCGTCCAGGTAGTTGACCCCGGCCGAGCCGGAAATGCCCACGCCCGCCTTCGACGAGGAGGCGTCCGCGCCCTCGGAGTTCGCCTCGCCAGCGACGCCGTCCGTCGATTGCCCGTCACTTTGCATTTCCGAGAGAACGGCGCTGTACTTAGTCTGCCAGCCCGCCAGGTCGGCATCGCTGCCGGCCGAACCATCCGAGCCTTGCGTACCGCCGGTCCCGGAGTTGCCCGATCCTGAGCTACCAGATCCCGAGCTACTGCTGGTTGACGAACTGACCTTGCTTCCCGTCACGGCGAGAACGACGGCATAGCCCTCGTTATCGCTGCTCACCAGCACACTGCCACCCGACTCGAAGGAACCCGCCGGTACAGCCGTGCCAGAGAGGTCGCCGATTACCGCCTGGGTGTTCCGCTCGATGATATTCAGGCCGGCCGATGCCCCGACCCCGGTCGCCTCCGAACTTACATAGCCGCCGTCGATCGAGAATACATAGGCGGTGTCCTGTGCGTTGACCACCACCGAGTCATCGTCGCCCGAAGGGAGGCCGGCGACAGTGCCACTGCCAACGTCAATGAATGTGCCGTTCTGGATCTGGGCAAGCGTGGTGTCGTTGACGTAATTCGCAGACGCGGTGCCGATGAAACCCACGTTGGTGGCCGTGCCGCCGGAGACGCCAAGACCCACCTCAAGCACGTTGGTCTCTGCGTCCACGTCGAGACTGGACGCATTCACTTTTGCTCCGTCTTGAATGACCGCCTGGGTATTGTCTCCGCTGATCGACAACAGAACCGACGCTCCCACCGAGTCGTCGCCCGCCGCGCCGGAGCTAAATCCCGACAAAACTCCCGACTTCCCGGCGAACAATTTCGTGATGTCTGTACTGGGCAGATTGAGATTGCCGATCAGGTTTACGCTCTGATTGTCGCTCTGCGCCTGAACAATCACGTTCCCGGCATTACTGATGCCGATGGTCTGATTGATCTCCGCGCCATTGTAAATAGTCGCCAGGGACGTGTTTTGCACATCGAGGAAGGTGATCGCGCCGGCAACCGCAAGCTGCTCGCCGCTGGCGGTGGACTGGCTCGAGGTGCTGAAGATGTTCTCACCGACTCCATAGTCTCCGGTGAGGTAGCCTGTAAGTGCTGTAGCAAAGGCCTTTGCCTTCAGCTCGACCGGGTTCACGGCGACCCACTGTGAGTTGTTGGCGTAATCAATGTTACCCAGGTTCAAGCCGTCTATATCGGGCCCTTCGTAGGTATACCAATACCCCACTTGACCGCCGTTGGCGTATCCGCTCTCGACCTCAACGGTTTGTCCGGTGAGAATGTTCACCGTTCCGTCCGAAGTGTTGAAGTTGGCCGATTGGTCGATCGCGTCATAGAGATTCAAACCGTAGGCAAGGCTGAAATCGTTCAAGGCCTGGGACTCGACGGTGATGGTGAGCGGAGAGTCCACCTGCGCGCCGGTATTGATATAAGCCTGCGCACTGTTGGCGACGTAGCCGACCGCTATCGACACCGAACCGGAGAAGGAGCTCGTGTTGTCGGATTTCGCGGTATTCGGATTGTTGGCGACCGAGGAACTCGCGCTTACGGCCGGGGCGTAAGTGACGCTGCTCAGGACGTTGACATTGCCATTGGTCGACACCTTATTGGCCGTCGTCCCGTCCCCAATGCGGGCCGTGGCCGAGTCCAGATCGACAGCAACGCCGTAAGCGGCTCCGGTGTCAGCACTGGAAGTGGCATCGGCAGGCGCCGGAGTGTCTCCGTTCCCCGTGGGTTCATTCGAGGAAGCCGAGGCCTCGGTGCTTGAGAAAAGCGATTTCAGCGAACTGAACGCCCCCGATATAATCGCCGACTTTGTGTCGGCCATCGTGTCGCCCTTCGAATTGGTTCCGACGCCCGCCTGGGCAGAGACGCCGTTGGTGGAGTCAGGTATCACCCAAAGTTCTTTGAACGCGACCGGGGCCTGGATCATGTTGGCTTCGACGTCGATGTCGCTCGGCGTGGTCGCAGGATTGGTGCTATTTGCTGTTGCCGCACCGTCCAGGTAGGAGTTCGTCTGGGAGTCTTCGTAGTCGACGGCCGCCGCGATGCCCTCATCGCCGTCTTCGCCTGACGTGGAGCGCGCCATGACGCGGGTGGCGTCCGTCGTGTTCGAGACAACGCTGATGCCTCCACCCGAAACGTTGATCTTGGCCGTGCTTTCCACGTCCGCGGTTGTGTTGGAAACGAGCACGCCCACCGCGACGGCGCCAGAGACGCCCTTGAGCGCGCCCACGTCGGCCACCACGTTCATCGTGTTGCTCGATGTCGCCGCGATCGCTACGCCGTTGGCCGCCTTCACTGTGCCGCCCATTTCGATCGTGGAGTCGGCGTCAATGACGCCCACCGCCACGCCTCCGCCTTTCGCGATCGTGGGCGAAGCCGCAACATCAGTGACTGTCAAGGATGATGCGTCGAAATAACCGGAGGAGGTGATCGTCGTGCCGCTCGCGATATTGACGTCGGCTGTCGCCTCAGCATAGGAAACGGTGATCGGGAGTTGGAGAAGTCCCTGCAGGATCGAGAGCGCCTCATTGCCGATTGACCCGGCATCGGTATTCAGTTGGGTCCATGCAGAACTACCTGAGAATGCGGTGGAGCTCGCGCTTTGCAGGATCTGGTCGGCATCGGCCTCGGCCGTTATCGTGACGTTTCCGCCTGTGATCGTAACGCCGGAATCAATGGCGACGCTGACATTGGTTATTTGCACGTCGGCGAACGGTATGAATTGAGCGGTCTGGTCTACGGCGGAGATGGTGATGTCACCGTCCTCGTCTGCACTTACTCCTGTCGCGATGAGCGATGCGCCGGTTTCGAGGGTGATGTTGTAGCCATAAAGGCCGATCGACCCGGCCTGACCCGCCGAGTTGCTGGTGTTGACCGCGCCATAAATATTGATGGTCTGGGCCTGCACCGCCAGCGAGTGACCACCCAAAAGGGTAAGGCCGTTGCTGTCAATCGTAACGGTGCTGGAGCCGCTGACGTTTGAGTTGAGGCCCCCGGCGTTTAACGTGAGATCGGAATTCAGCGTGCATCCGCCCGTCAATTCTATGCTCTGGCCGCTGGCGTTGCTGTTCGCGTTGATGGTGAGAGACTGCAGGTTCGCGTCACTGATCGTTTGACTGATCGTGTCAATGATCACAGTGGGGACGAGCGGGAAGGACACATTATCGACAATTGTCACTGTCGAGCCAACGGTGGTTAGAGTTATCGCATTCGAGTCTCCTGATACACCGTTGAAAACAAAGCTATCCACGATCGAATTGTTGAGAGTCACGGTTTCGTCCGCAGAGACGGACAGGCTGGTATAGGTCGTGTTCCCTTCCAGGTCGACGGTGCTGTTGGGCCCACCGTCGATAGTCAGAGCGGGCGCGAACGTGCTGCCGCTGCTAAGGTCTACAGTGATGATCTCGCTGCCGGTACCGAGAATCGCCAGGGACTGGATGCCTGTGCCCGTGGTGATCGTGTCGGACCCATCCGTCACGACGTAATTACTGCCGCTGCCCGACAGTTCGATGGTGTCGTTGGCCGCACCGTTCACGACAACGTTGTAAGGGCTCTCGATGTTGGTATAGTTGATGGCTGTCGAGTAACTGCCGGCGATGAAAGTTAGAGCGCCCGATTCGCTCGCAGTGCCCGGAACGCAGGTAATGCTTTGGCTGAAAGGACCGGTCTCCGTTTCCACCGAGCAGACGATTTGATCATCCCCGCCGCCGCCGTCAATGTTGAATTGAGTCAGAGGCGCCAATGCGGACAGCGCTGACTGGTCCACCTGGAAGAAGTCGTTGCCCGTTCCCCCATTGAGAGACAGTTTCGAAGTCGGAGCAACGAAGCTGATCGTGCTGAAGCTCCCGTTGAGGCTGGTGAGGAGAAGGTTGCCCGTATTGGCGGTGTCCTTGGTGAGGCTGAGCATGACCGCCTGCAGGCTGGTGGTGGACGGCATATCCACTTCGCAGGCGACGGAGTTGTCGCTGGGGGCCGCAAACGTAACGGGGTTCACGCCGTTGGAAACAGGGCCCAGACCGTTGGGGTCCGTAATGAGGATCATGTCGCCGCTGACGTTCGCATCGAGGCCGCCAGCTTGCATAGACTTGGCCAGTTGATCCAGCACGTCGAGCTCGGTCTGATTGGCCGCCACCGTCGCGGTAAATGTTTCGGTTGTCCCGTCGCCGTTGACGACTTTGACGCTCCACTGATCGCTGGCCTCGGGAGTCCCGACGAAAGTCAGGGTCGCGGTCTCGTTCGTATCGTAGGAGAACGTCCTCGTACCCGCCGTGGAATTATCGAGAATCGAGTCGATGCCCGAATAGTTGATCTGGTTGGAATCGAGCCGGATTGTGCCCGTATCCGAACCCGAGATAATGTAGCTCTCGTTGGTTTCCCTGCCCCTGATGGTCAGGGTGTCTGTCCCGCTATAAGGCCCGTAGGGACGCCCGCTGATCGAGCCGGTCACCGAACCACCTGCCTCGACCGTGAAGTTGCTGTTGCTGTTCGCGGTTCCGCTCAGGTAATCGAAGCCCTGGAAAGTGACAGTATGGGTAAACGAAGAGGAGCTATAGTAAGACGAAGTTGTGTCGGTGTTCGCATAAGTTACCGAGAGCGTTCCCGAATTCTGGCTGGTGATGTCCCAGGTGTTGGTGGTGTTCACCGTGCTCTCGCCGTCTTCGACGTCGTAGCCTGTGATGTTGTTGGCGGTTGAGGATCCTCCGATGATCTGGGTGATGTTATTGATGCCCGCCACGCCCGTGGCGCTGCCCACCCC
>JBAPYY010000254.1:0-1574 GCA_049284975.1 Occallatibacter sp. | reverse complement strand
GGTTGAGCCGGTCCTGGCTTTTCTTGAGATATGTCTAAACCAAACTCTCCAGTTGATCACTTTTCCGCCGGTTCTGCTGCCTGGCCAGCTTTGAAGCAGCGTGTTCGCACCCTCCAAAAGAAAAGGGGCGCGGGAGGAATTACCTTCCGCGCCCTGGTTGATGGTTGACTTAAGGAGTTAGAACACTAACCTGCCGCCGAGTTCGAACTCTCTCGGATCCTGCGTGCCGTTTACGAATCCAAAGTCGGAGTTCGCCGGGTTGCTGTCAAGCAAGCTGTTGAACTGGGTGTGGTTGAAAGTGTTAAAGCTCTCAGCGTGGAACTCGAAGTGAGCCCGGTCGCCAAAGGCAAAGGACTTGGTAAGAGCAGTGGTGAAGTTGGTGCGGCCTGCGCCAACCACGGAATCCTTGCCGGAGTTGCCAAAGCCCAGGTTCGGGCCGTTGTCCCAGGCAGCGACTGGCGCCGACCAGCCTGCCTGGCTGACATATTGATAACCGGTGTTGGTGCCAACTGTGGCATTTGCCTTGGTGTAATGTGGCTTTCCGGTCAGGTTTGGACGGATGCTGTAATCGCCACCCAAACCAACCGTGTCGCCAAAGCTGTTTTTGGGGGCGGCATTGCCAAACCAAGGCAGGCCGGACTCGGCGATGACCGTACCGGAAATCTCCCATCCGCCGAGAATGCTCTTCTCTATGCCTGAAGAATGCAGGAAGAAGGGCAGCTTGTACTCGTAGTTGATATTGAGCACCTGGCGCCGATCCAAACTGCCGGAACCCTTGTCGTACTTCAGGTTCCAGGGGTTGTAGGTGGGGTTATTGTTGTCCACATCCACGCTGGTCTGGGTGGAATCGATCTGGTGCGACCAGGTGTAGTCAATTTCGTAGCTGAGGCCGTGTTTGCTCTGCTGGCGGAGGCCGACCTGCAAGCTGTTGTAGCTGCCTGTGGCCACATTGGACTGCTGTCTGAGCTGGCCAAAGCCAGGATAGCTCGCGGCATTCTGGCTATCAACGGATGTAAAGCCAGAACCGCCATTGGCGGGATTCAAGGCAACGCAACTGGGAGTAGACAAGCAAAGTGGGTCTTTCCAGGAGCCTGTAGATTCCAAACGAGTGATCGGCGGAGTGCTGAGCGGGTCGTTGTTGACTGGAATCCATGTGTTCTGGTGCCACTCGAGGTTGCCGACATACTGGGTGGTCAGAATCAGAGCGGGAGCGAGTTCATGCTGCACGCCGAGGCTATACTGCGCCACACCAGGATGGGGGTAATAAGGGTTCAGCGAGTTGTAGCTCTGAATGGTGATCGGATTGGAAGCCGAAGTGCCGGTTTGCCAATTCGAGGTGATGCTGGTGAATTCGACGCTGTTGGCTTGCGGCGTGCTGATGAAAGGAGCGGAGCCAGCGGCATCATAGATGTCGTTGCCCTGAATGCGCTCGTAGAAGGTGCCAAAGCCGCCGCGCAGGATGGTCTTGCCAGTTCCGGTCACATCATAGGAAAAGCCGACGCGCGGCATCCAGGTTTTGTAATCGTTCTTGGCGATGCCACGCGGCGTTCCGGCCTGGCTTGCAAGCGCGATGC
>JBAPYY010000253.1:0-6287 GCA_049284975.1 Occallatibacter sp. | reverse complement strand
CACTGCATCAACGGTCTACAGTAATTCCTAAAATGCTCTAGACCTCCTACCTCGCCACCCCGAGCACATCGACGCATTCGTGGCCTATCTCTCAAACTATTCTCATTCCAACTTTATTATGGACCGCGTCAGTCGGATTTTGAAAGAAGGGGTTCTTTACGAATACGTCGAGGGAGAGTTGTGGCGACTGGCGGCTTCTATTGGAAAGCTGAGAGACCTGAAGCAACTAATGAGATCCTTCAAGAATCAATACAAGAGAAAGGACCGTTCGATGCCTTTGGAATGGGGGCTTCTCGCGTTTGCTGCAGCTTGCACCCGCGCGGGAATCTATTCGCGATCGTCATTCGTCAATAGGGCAATTGCCAGCGATCCATACTTGCAGTCCCTAGTGATTCCGTTTTTGGATGAGCGAGAGTTCCAGCATCAGGGATTAATTGGAAGACTGTTACGTGTACCCCAGCCGGAGCCGGGGCTCGTGATCGTAACAAGCCTGCTGGAAAGAAATCTGACGCATAGGTCCTACGGCGTGCGGCCGAAACAACTCGCGCCGCAAGTGCGGAATGCCTTTCGAGGAATTGGGCTGCTACCTCAGGGACCTACAGAAAAGTTCGACCAGATCGGAGACATCTTGCGAAATCGATTCGGGATTGAATATTGGCGCAAATGGCGAAAGGTGTTTGGCCGAGAATACGCACATGCTTTATCGCTGGTCCACTCCGCAGATGCGAAATTTACCTCCGACCCCTCTGAGTGGCTTTCCTGGCAAGACTCCTTTAACGATGCATTGTTCAAGGCGATTCAAATCCACTTGACCCGACTCGGCTTGGCTGGCACATGCCCTTTGAAAAACAAATATGGAGAGCTAATCGATTACGGTGCTCTGCTCAACCCTGCGGGAGCATTTGCGGTTGCCTACCCGGGCATTGCGATACCATTTCGCAGCACTCACGTAAGACGTAATGCTCTTCCCACCAGTCATCCATACGAAAAAAAGTCAGCAAAGCAGACGAAGTATCTCAGGCCGAAGGAACGCAATGACCTGGCAAAAGGTCTAGAAGCGGCCTACCGCGAAGTTACTGCCGTGCTCGACATCCATTTGTAATCGTTTAAGACCAACATGCACTATGCTCTGCCAGTCGAAAGCCCGCTCACGCTTCCCCTCCCCAACCCAACCCCCTACAATAAAGACGGAAGTCCCATCGAGGAAAACCATGCCGCTCTCCGGAGAAGCCATACGCCTGATGAATTACATTGACGACGTCGCCGTAACCCTGCGCCGTGTGCTGGCCACCATCCCCACTCTCACCGATGAGGAGCGCGCCCGCGTCGCCGAACACCTGCTCCAAACCCGGCCCAATGCCGACGATGTCGCCAAGGCCCTTGCCGCCAAGCCCACCACCGTTGCTTGAAACTGTCGCAATCATAGGAGCGGGGCCGCTGGGCCGTTGGTTGGCCCTCGCCGCGACCCGCGCCGGCTTTCGCGTGCAACTTGAAGACGTGATGCCCGCCAACCTCCATCACGCCCAGGAACTCCTCCGCCAACAACTCGGCCCACAACCGCCCGCCGAAGCGGGTTTGCAATCTGCGGAAAATGCCACTGTTTTGAAAGGGCACGACTTCACCGGGGTCCCCATCGACAGGTCTCCGTCGATGGGGTGGGAATTCAGTCGTGCCGCAAACGGAACAAAACAGCCGTGGGCTTTAGCCCCCGAGGAAAGCGTGAAGGGTACGGGCTTTAGCCGTGTCGATGGAACGCCAAATACCGACACGAATCCACAGACTGCTGAAAAACTCTCTGCGGAGGGAGGACAGGGCCTCCATCCATGGGTCCATGTCACTACGGAGGGAGACGGGGGTTTCAACCCCCGCATAAAGCAGGCAAAATTTGAGGGGGCTTTAGCCCCGGAGGAAAGCGTGAAGGGTAAGGGCTTTAGCCCGTACATTGAGCCTGCGATTTTGGAACGGGCTTTAGCCCCCGAGGGAAGCTTTTCTCCAACTCCGCCCGTCACCTTCGTCTCCACCATCGAAGACGCGGTCCGCAACGCCGATCTCGTCATCGACTGCGTTCCCGACGAGCTCGAATCCAAGCTCGAAATCCTCTTGCTCCTCGACCGCATGGCTCCGCCGCGCACGGTTTTCGCCACGCCCACAACGCGTCACTCCATCGCCGACCTGGCCAACTGCACCTATCGCCCAACGAAGTGCGTAGCCATCGTCGCCGAAGCCAATACCCTGACTGGAAACCCCGATACTGGCGCAACCAGAGAAATTCTCCTCCGCACCACCGCCCAGACCGCCCCTGATGCCGTAGCTCTCCTCGACCGATTCTGGCGTCAGCTCGGCTTCACACCACGCTTCGACCAGGACCCAGCCAGCTAGCATTTTCAACAGAAAAAATCCCAAATATGGAGTACGAAGCGGTGCCTCCTCCCGGAGGGAGGAAGCGAAAATAGCCCAGGGCGAAGCAGAGCGCAGCCCTGGGACTCCAATCCCAACACAAATTCCCGCCCCGGAGGGCCGGTACGAAAATCAAACCGGCCACCTTGAAACAAACCTTCGCCCAAATTTCCGCACCCTGCGGCCGAACCCACCCCGCTCCTAGGTTCGCTTGACTGGTCAGCGACACAACTTTCTGCAACTCCTCAAGCAAACTTTCGCTCCAGCAAACCGCACTTTCCAGGCGAACTTTGCCGGCTCAAACGGCACCCCTCAAGCGAACGCCGTGCAACACGTCTTTCCAAGCACCTGCTCGTAATACTTCACATATTGCGGCACCACCAGAGACGAGCAGAAACGCTTCTGCGCCGTCTTGCGCCCCGCGTCGCGCATAGCCTCCAGCCGGTCGCGATCCTTCAGCAAACTAACCGCACCCGCAGCCATATCTTCCACATTTCCAACGGGATAAAGCAGCCCCGTCACCCCGTCGTCGATCAGCTCCGGAACCCCGCCCACGCGCGTTGCGATGGATGGAACCTTGCAGGCCATGGCCTCCAACGCCGCCAGACCGAACGACTCCAGCTCACTCGGCATCACCATCAAATCAGCCAGCGGCAGCAGCTCGTGCACTCGCTCCTGCTTTCCCATAAAGTGAACCCTGTCATTGATTTGCAGGTCGTGAGCCAGCCACTCTGCCGCCGACCGCTCCGGCCCGTCACCCACCAGAACCAGTTGCGCCGGAACCTCTCGCACCACGCCGGCAAAAATCTTTACCACATCTACCACGCGCTTAACTGCCCTGAAATTAGAGAGATGCATCAGGATCGCCTCGCCTGGCTTAGCCAGGCGCTCGCGCGCTTTCGCTCTCGCTGCTTCGTCCTTGATGGGCACATATTCGTCGCAGTTGACGAAGTTAGGAACCACCTCAATAGACCGCGTAATCCCGAAATCCTCCAGCGTTTTCTCCTTTAGATAGTTGGAGATACTGGTAACTCCATCACTTTCCTGAATGGCATATTTGGTGATTGGAAGGTAGCCGCGGTCCAGCCCCACAAGCGTGATATCCGTGCCGTGCAGCGTCGTAACAAAGGGTAGCCGGATGCCGCGCGCTGCCAGCATCTGGCGCGCCAGCAGAGCGCTAACCGAGTGGGGAATGGCATAGTGCACATGCAGCAGGTCAAGTGCATAAAATTCAGCAACTTCCGCCATGCGCGACGCCAGCGCCAAGTCGTATGGTGGGAACTCGAAGAGCGGATAGCTCGAGACAGGAACCTCGTGATAGAAAATGCCATTGTCCCGCCCGCTCAGCCGAAATGGCTGCGAATACGAAATGAAATGGACCTCGTGTCCCCGCGCCGCCAATTCAATCCCCAGTTCCGTGGCTACCACGCCCGAGCCGCCGTACGTGGGATAACACGTGATACCAATACGCATAAATCCTTCTCATTCAGTGATTTTTATTCGACTATGACTTGGACGCTTAGTGTGACGCTGAAGATGCACTTGTATTTAAAAAATTTATAATCAATAACTTACATGTTACAGGCCCGCGAAAGAAATCAGGTCGAGATGACAAAGCTGCTCCAGAGTAATGAGGGCCTGTAGCTCAGTTTCCCGCTCGGCATGCAGCCGAGTATGAACTTGAGTCAGATCCATGTCGTTGTAGCCGGGATGTGTGACGAGTTCCCACGTGCCCGTGGGAAGGTGTGTGAGCAGCGAATTCAGCGTAGCGGCGTCCAGGGTGCCGGTGGCAAGCACGCCGATGGCGCCGTCAGTCGTGATAAAACCTTCTTCTTCAACAATATGCCGGAAGGTTGGCTCGAGCATCCGCAGTAGGCTCACTTCTTTGCGGCGCAGCCAAGGTGCGTCGGGGGTGGCGTTCAGACTCCATTCCGGCTCGAACGGATTGCGCACTGCGCGAATTCCCGCTGCTCTCGCGGCTCGCAGCACCGGTCGCAGCACCGCCGGAAACATGTGCACATGCTTGTGTGTGTCGATGTGAGTAAGGGCAACGCCTCTTGACCGCAGCAAACCAATCTGTGCGTCCGCCTCGGCCTCAATCTCGGAAGAGCGAATACGCCCGAAAAATAATCGCTTCAGAAATTTTCCCGGTGTCGGCATAAACCGCCCCGTCTGATGGTCCACAAGCGACGGAAGTTCCCGCGCTGCCCGCAGAGGATCGCCATCTACCAGCACCACATGACAACCCGCGCCCAGCGAAGGCGTGGTGCGAGCCAGTTCGATAGCTTCATCGGCGGCCGCAGCACACGCCATCAACGTGGCGCTGGTCAACACACCAGCCTGATGCAGCTCAATAATGGCGCGGTTAACCCCGGCGGTCAGACCAAAGTCGTCGGCATTGAGGATGAGACGGCCCATCGGGTGAGTGTATCAACATTAGGCTGCTGCGACCGCTTGCGTGGTGCTGCTGGTTTGAATGTGCATATCCGCTGATATGATGACAACAGGCCGTAACGGCCTTTTCAACTCGCGTGGGCGGTTAGCTCAGTTGGTTAGAGCGCCTGCCTTACAAGCAGGAAGTCCGGGGTTCGAGTCCCTGACCGCCCACCATTAGAATCAATAAGTTAGTTTATGTTAGGCTTTGTCTCACTACCAGAGGACGGGGGAAATCGCGGGTACCCCATCCCAACTTCCGGCTTTTCGCGGGTACTGATGGACTCCACAGCGCCCCGAAGGTCTTCGGTTGAGAAGTGACCATATCTACTGGCCATCTTCGCGGTTGTGCTCGCACTCCATCCAACGATCTTTGCAATAAGTGGTAGAGGTGTGCGGGCTGCAATCATTAATGAAACGGCTGTGTGCCTCAGGTCATGGAATCGAACCGCAATCAACCCGGCAGGGAGAAGAGGCGTCTCGAATTGGCAAGCATCGCAGATAAAGCCCGTTGCTGGCTTTTCTTGGTCCAACAGTATGCCATCGCAGACCGGGCAGTGACGCTGTGTCCGCTTCTTCGCTGACTCCCATGCGTGCTGAATTGTCGAGACAGCTTTGTTCGGGTCATAGTCGTAGACCTGGACCACGCCGCCAAATGTCCCTTCCGAACCGTGGAGGCCATACTTCTCAGACGGAAATACGAAATGAGCAGGTTGCCGGTCAGGGAACAATACCGCCCAAAACTTCAAGGTTTCGATAGCTCGTGCATTCAGGGGAATTGTTCTGAATGAACCAGCATCAGTTTTGTCCTTGCCGAACTTGAGAGAGCGGTTTGCGAAATCAACATCACCCCATTGGAGATTACGGATCGTGGAATATCGAGCGCCGGTTGATAGCGCCAGTGTGACGAATGGCAACAGAGCACGAGAGACGGAACGTCCGCATTCGGCAAGTAGGATGCTTTCTTGTTCTGGAGTGAGAGCAACTCCAACGTCCTCACGTTCCTTCAACATCTCCACTTCGCCAGCGATTCTTGCCCACGCACCAAACCGCCTCATGATCTGGCGCAACATCGAAACTTCAATGTTGATTGTTCTGGCGGATGCCTTCTCTTTCAAGCGGCGGTCCTGGTACTCCTTGATGTCGGAGGCTTCAATGTCTACCAGCAACTTCTTACCCATTACAGGCAACATGTGACCCAAGCTGTACGTCGCAATCGAAAGCATGGACGGGGCCATTTGGCCTGTTTAGCCTGTTTCCACTTCTCCGCCGCAGTGGAGAGCAGATTGGGATGCTTCTGTGTGCGGATTCCGGCAGTGCCAGCTTTGAGGCTCTGAATCCGCTTATCGTAGACCTCTTTCGCAAGTGTCTTGGAGGTCTGCTCCGTGGATTCACGAATACGCTGACCGTGAAACTCGAAATCCATGACCCAAACCTTGGATTTCCTTATCATGCCG
>JBAPYY010000252.1:0-6546 GCA_049284975.1 Occallatibacter sp. | reverse complement strand
GTGATGTCGGTCAGGTAAACCTGCCCCGGAGCAATTTTGTGGAACGCCAATCCCAGCGCTCCCCACAGTATCCAAACTGCAGTGCCGCTCACCAATCCAGCCAGCAGGCATCGGCCCAGCTCCGCATAATCGAGGCTGGCCAGCGAGACCAGGCGTTTTTGGTGCAGCAGCACAGCGAGGGTCACAGTCTGCACCATGATTCCGAGGTTGGAGGCAATGGCCAGCCCCATCGCTCCATAGAGGCGATAAAGCTCGGCGTAGACGGGCAGCGAGGCCAGCGTGATCACCGTTCCGGCCGCCATCGGAATGAAAGTGTTTCCCGCGGCAAAAAATGCGCGCGCATAAATTGCCTGCGCCGACCACAGAAACAAACTGACGGAGAAGACAGCGAAGTAGGCGGCGCACACACGAGCATCATTGAGAGAAAAACGGCCGCGCACGAAGAGAAGCTCGACGAGAGGCACGGCGAGCGCCGCCATTGCCGAGCCGGCCAGCAACCCCAGCGCGGTCACGCGCGATACCGAGTCGGCCACGCCGGTGGCAAATTCGTAGCGGCGCTGCTGGCTCCACAAGCTGGCAAAAAAGGGCATCGAGGCCGCGCCGGCCGCCTGGGCCAGCATGGCCATGGGTGCGGTGAAAAGCTGCTTGGCGTAAGTCATCAGCGAGACCGCGCCATCGGTTCTGGAGGCAAAGTGGGCGATGATCCAGTTATCGGCGGTCACCAGCGAAACGCCTATCATGAGCGGAAGCGAGAGCCGCACCCACTCGCGCAACCCCGGATCGCGCCAGTCAAGCAGAACGCGGTAGCGCGCGCCCATTCGCCGGGCAAAGAACGCGTTGAGCAGGAACGGCCCTAAAAACGCCCCGCCCAGCGTGCCAATGGCCAGCGATGACACGCCCAGGCGGCGCACCAGCAGCAGGCCGCCAACGATGGTGCCGAGGTTGTAGATCAACGGGGACACTGCCTGCACGCTGAACTGTTTGCGCACCAGCAGAACCGCTCCAAAGATTCCGCCGGCAAAGAAGAATAACTGCGCGGGCAGCAGGATCCGCGTCAGCCTGACGCAAAGTGCGGCCTTTGCTGCGTCAAAGCCCGGAAACCACCAATGGATGTACCACGGAGCAAGGATTTCGGCCAGCACGATCGCCACGCCGAGCACCAGATACATGGAGGTGAGAATCACCGATAGTGAACGCTGGCCATCCTCTTCTCTCCCGGCTTCTCGATAACGAGTGAGGATGCTGACAAAGGTGATGGAGGCCGCGCCGCCCACCAAAAAATACGAGATCATGTCCGGCAGCACAAAAGCGGCATTGAAAGCGTCAGCTTCCATCCCCCTGCCAAAGAGCCATGCGATATAGGAAACCTTGCCCAGCCCGATAACGCGCGAGAGAAAGGCAGAAGCCATCAATACCAGCGTTGCCGTGAACGCCGTGTGCGAGTGAGACGGGTGCAACAGTCCTACTCCGCGCGCCCATTTGGATTGCGCTGGCGGTGAAGGTTTGGTTGTGAGCGATTCTGCCACTGGACTTGATTCTACCGGGGTTGCGTGCAAAGGCCACAAAGACGCCCTCGATAAACAGTTGGCGTTAACCGATCGGTCAATAGCGCAGGCCGGCGTGAGCCCATACCGCGCGGACCTCAAACAGAGGCACACATCGGGCAACATTCGCGCTCTGGGATATCCTGTCGGCTGGAGGTCTTCATGGAGCGGAGTTTTTGGTGTGGAGCTTTTCTGTGGACAAGTATTGGATTAGTTGCTCTTGCCCAGACAATTCAAGGCCGTGAAGGCATCACCCTGCCGCCGCCGCCGGCTGTCGAGGCCATCCCGGTAGTGGACGACTACTTCGGGACAAGGATCGTTGATAACTACCGCTGGCTGGAAGACGCCAAAAGCCCCCAAACCCGCTCCTTCATCGACGCGCAGAACGCCTATACGGCGCAATATTTGAAACAGGCGCGCATACGGCCCCGGCTGCTGACCGAACTGAAAGCGCTTGAATCAGCCCCTCGCTGGTCGATGCCCGTGGAGCGCGGCGACAGCTACTTTTTCCTGAAGAGGTTAGCCGGCGAAGAGCAGTCCTCGATCTATGTTCGTCACGGTTGGCTCGGGAAGGACGAGAAGCTTCTTGACCCTGCCGTTGTGAGCAGCGATCCCAACACTTCGCTGGCGCTGGCCGATGTCTCGCGCGACGGAACGCTGCTGGCCTATCGCGTACGCCAGGGCGGTGCGGACCAGACTGAGGTCCGCCTGTTGAATGTGAAGACCGGCAAGACACTGCAGGATGAGCTGCCCAGCGCCCGCTATGAGGGTGTTCGCTTTGCTCCCGATGGCGTCGGCCTTTATTACGCGCGCAACGACCGGGCGGGCACGCTGCTCTACCTGCACCTGCTGGGCACGCCTATCACCAGCGACACACTCGTTTTCGGCCGTGAGTTTCATGGCGAGATGCTGGGGGCCGATGACGTCTTCAATGTCGATGTGACCGCGGACGGCCACTATCTTGTCGTGCAGGTAGACCACGGCGTTCCCGCCCGACGCGTGGGTATCGTCTTTCTGGACCTCACCAGGCAAGGCGCACAGTTTGACACTCTGGTATGGGGCCTGGAATCACGCTTCGCGGCCATCTACGCCAAGGGTTCGTGGTTTGTGAGAACCGACTTCCAGGCGCCCAACGGACGCGTCCTGAAGGCCGAGCCTGGCGTTCCGCCCTCTGCCTGGAAGACCATTGTTCCCGAAGCACCGGAGGCTATTGAGGGATTTTCCATTGTGGGCGAAAATCTCTACGTGAATCGATTGAAGGATGTGAAATCGGAAACCGCCATATACGCTCTCGATGGGAAGCCCGCCGGCAACGTGGACTACCACGGCATTGGATCAGTCACTGTGCTCGCGGGAAGGCCAACGGATCGCTATGGCTTCTTCACCTTTCAGTCGTTCATTCAGCCGCCCGTGATCTACCGGCTGGATACCGTTACCGGGAAACGCGAGCTCTTTGCCCAGCCGAAGATTCCTTTTAACACCAGCGAGTATGAGCTGAAGCAAGTCTTCTTCAAGTCGAAGGACGGCACCCGCATTCCCATGTTCGTTGTTGGCAAGAAAGGTTTGAAGCAGAATGGGACCGAGCGCTTGTTGATGACCGGCTACGGCGGTTTCAACGTCAGCGAGACGCCCGTCTGGAACGCGGCCATTGGGTGGTGGATCGAGCAGGGCGGCTGGTTTGCGCTGCCCAACCTGCGCGGAGGCGGCGAGTACGGCGAAAGCTGGCACGAGCAGGCCATGTTCGAGAAAAAACAGAATGTCTTTGACGACTGGTTCGCCGCTGCCGAGTATCTGATCGCGAACAAGTACACTTCAGCGACGCGCTTTGCAATTCGTGGCCGGTCCAATGGCGGTCTCCTGATGGGCGCATCGATCACCCAGCGGCCGGAGCTGTTCTCCGCCGTATGGTGCGGGTACCCTCTGCTGGATATGTTGCGCTACCAGAACTTCCTCATAGGTTCCTGGTGGAAGACGGAATATGGCTCGTCAGAGGACGAAAAGCAGTTCCACTATCTGGTCCATTACTCGCCCTACCAAAATGTGAGACGGGCCGCGGATTATCCTGCGGTGATGTTTTTCACTGGAGACAACGACACCCGAGTTGACCCACTCCACGCGCGCAAGATGACAGCCCTGTTGCAGATAGCTTCATCCAGCGGACGGCCTGTCCTGCTTCACTACAGTCTTACCGGCGGCCACTCCGCCGGGGTAGGCGTTGAGCAGCAGATTCAGGACGATGCTGACGAGCTTGCCTTCCTTTGGACGGAAACTGGTGATTCTGCACACGTAAACTAATGCCGGTTGTTTGGGATTGGTAATCATTTCAGGAAACCCCAGGTAACCTGACGCGTCTCGGCTTCCTGGCCGATAAGAGAGATGCGGCGCCTTTGCAGCAGGCTTATTGGGGACTATCCACCTGCCGTTGCTGCAAGCGCTCAATGAGGGAACCGGTTCATCAGCCTCTAACTGCCTGTGAAGCAGACGGACATGGAGGTCAACTGTTTCCTGTCAAAGCCGGGGCTGTTGTAGGCGCCAAAGGGCCAGGAGTCAACATGCCACAAGTAGAATTCGAGATCGAGGGCGTAGATCGGCAGAAGGAAGATGCACGGCTGGCTGCGCTGACGGCCTCCGGGATTCTCGACACTCCGCCCGAACCCGCTTACGACACTATTACGCGCCTTGCTGCCGAGTACTTCCATGCCGACGCGGCGACGATCACGTTCGTCGATGCCAGCCGCGTCTGGGTCAAATCGCATTGGGGCCAGGCGATTCGCGAACTCCCGCGCAAGGACTCCATCTTTGACTTAGTGCTTGCCGAAGACGGCCCGTTCATCGTAACGGATATCTCCAAACATCCTCAGCGCGATCGGCTGAGGAGGCGCGTCAGGGGCCACAGCGCGGCTTCTTTTGTGAGCGTGCCCGTGCGCTCCTTCGACGGCAGGATTCTCGGAAGCTTGTCAGTCTTCAATAAAAGGCCCAGCCAGAATATTCATCCGGAGGCCATTCGCTCACTGGAGGGCCTGGCCGACATGGTATCGAGCCAGTTGGAGCTGCGCAGACTGCGCAACACATTGACAGAGGGCAGGAAAGGCCCACGGCGCGCGCACCATACCATGGAGTCCGCCAACCAAAGCTGGCCAAGGCCGTCCGATTTGCGTCATGCATTGGACCGGGGTCAGTTTGTGCTCTACTATCAGCCTGAAGTTGATCTGGTCACACGCAAGATTGTCGGCCTTGAGGCCCTCATACGCTGGGACCATCCAGAGCGAGGACTGGTCCCGCCCATGGACTTCATTCCGCTCGCCGAAGAAAGCGGGATGATTCTTCCCATCGGCGATTGGGGGATTGAAGAGGCATGCACCCAGATTCAGAAATGGTGCAACGAGGACCCGCGGCACGCCTCCATGCGCGTCGGCGTCAATCTTTCCGCCAGTCAGTTCTCGCGCGAAGGCCTGGCGGACCACGTCGAGGCCGTGCTCGTGCAATCCGGCATCTCCAGCCGTCAACTCGGCCTGGAAATGACTGAGTCCAGCATTATTCCCAACATGGGCACCGCCATGGGAGTTCTCGGCAGCCTGCGCAGGCTAGGTGTTTCCTTGCTCATGGACGACTTTGGCACCGGCTACAGCTCTCTCAGTTACCTGCATTCGTTTCCCTTCGACGTGCTCAAAATCGACCGCTCTTTTGTCTCTCGAATGACCGAGGGCGATCAGCCGCTGCAGATCGTGCGCACCATCATCGAACTGGCCCGCGTGCTGGGCATGGACGTAGTAGCCGAAGGGATTGAAACCCACGAGCAATATCGCCTGTTGCGCGAGATGGGTTGCCGTTTTGGCCAGGGCTTTCTCTTTGCACGTCCCATGAGCGCCGAAGCTGTTACGCAATTGTTGAGACTCCCCGGCCGCGTGCTCCCTGAGCCCGCGCCCGCCCAACTTGTCTGCGCTTGACCTGCATGGTTCTTTGCGTGAGTTTCGCAAGCACGTGCTTCAAAAATCCGCATTGTGTCAGAGCACGACTTTAGTCGTGCCATAAATGCCCAGATCAATGCGGGCTTCAGCCCCTGCGCCTCACTCAATAGACGCGTGTCTCATTTCAGAACAGTCAACCGGCTCGTTCTCTTCTGGAATCCGTCTGTCTTACGAATGTGAAATTCCTTACGTTCGTCGCTCAAGGCACGGTATGCTCCATGCCATGCAGCAAACGTCTGAACAAAGTGGACGGTCTTCTTTATCGGAGCCCTCCCCCACTTCCCCGAGCTTTGCGGGCTTGCTGGCCGCGCTGGCCGCGCCGGCGCAAACCACAGGCGAATTCAGCGCAAAGCCCTCGTCGCCGGGGCGGAAATCGGCGTCCAACTGGAACGATGACGATTTGGCCGACGATGTGGCGACTATTAGTTACGAGAACGCCTTGAAGGCTCACGCACGCTACCGGCCCACAGATCAATCGCTCACCCAACTCCCAGATCCAGTGTCATTCTGTTTTGAGGAAGTTCCGGCATCAGTTCCGCTTCCGGCGCCACGGATCGCTGCGTACCCCGCACCCCGCGCGGTCGCAAATCCGGGCCGGGAATTTAACCGTCTTCCGACTGCGCGTTTCGAGCGCGATCTGAAGGAGTCGAGCATCACCATCCGCATGAGCAAGGCAGAGTGCGCGCAACTCCACGGCCGCGCTGCCGAAGCCGGCCTTACAGTCTCAGCTTATTTGCGTTCCTGCACCTTCGAGGTCGAGTCTCTGCGGGCGATGGTCAAAGACACACTGGCCCAGCTGAGTTCTGCTCAAACCCAGGCCAGGCCCGCCAACGCCATCCCGCAGCCTCGTCGCTCCCGCTTCGGCTGCCTCGCCCGTTTAGTCATTCCCTGGCGCCGCGGCCCGCGCGCCGCCGCACCTGACCCGCTCGCCCATCTTGGCAACGACTGATGAACTGGTGCGTCCGAGGACGGAAGGGCGTTTGCAAGGAGTAATATCTTTCCAATTGAAACTTCTGTGTCTCCCAGGTTTAAAA
>JBAPYY010000251.1:0-1507 GCA_049284975.1 Occallatibacter sp. | reverse complement strand
AGGTGTACGACGACGATCACAACTATTCCAAGCTGGTGTTCAACACTCATTTCCCATGGGAAGATCACAACCCGAGCGGTGGCACTTCGCAGGAGTACAGTTATCGGAGTCTGGACCCTCGCGATCTGAGGGGTGTGGACATTAATTTCTACCTCACGGGACGCGCGGTCGATAACGCCGCGTCGAAGAGCGCGACCTATGTAACCTCGCAAAGTATCCTTTACAACGGTGTGCGTGACGGCGTGCTCTACCGCCAATTGATCATGCGGAAACCGCCGAACAATGGAGTCGGATACATCATTGATCTCGCGGAGATCGCGGTTCCGGGAGGCGTCATCCGCGTCGACCGCTGCCGGCTGGCTTTCGAGCATGAGCTCACGCTCGGCCATTTCGGTCTGCCGCATTTCGGTGGGGAGAAGGCTGTATTGCATGCTTTCGAGGACGGGACGAAGCAGGGAATCACGGCCTCGATTCCAGGCAGATCCGTGGCGATGATAGCTTACAACGGCTGGGACACGATTCAGAATCAGGTTCACCGCGGCTTCAATGCGGAAGCGGAGGATAGTACTGTGCTGTTCGTCCATCGCAAACGCACCGCCAAGAACCCGGCGATGCAATTGATGATTACGGCGATGCTGCACAAGACCGAGGACACTCCATGGACACCGGAAGAATTGGATCCGGTAAAAGCTGTCCGAATAATGGATGTGACTCCATCCGGTTCGGTCCTCGGAGCGGAGATTACGCTCGCGGATAACACTACTTACCAGGTTGACTTTAAGAATATCGACGGACTTAAGAACTGCTGATACGGCAGGGGGACATTTCGGGAGTTGTCTCTTGGAACGTCCTTAAAGAGCGAGGCAGCGGACTCGTTTACTTAACGGGAGCGAAGCCGGACTGACCAAGGAGTCATCATGATAACTCGCCGGGATTTGCTGGTTGCGCTCGTCGCCATTGCTGGCACGGCCGGAGTCTTTGCCCTTGCCGGCCAAACGCCGGTGATGGGCTCGGCGGTGTTCGATTGGAATTCGATTCCCGCTACACCTACAGAAGTTGGCTCAGTGCGCTCATTCTTCAAGGCGCGAACGGCCACGCTGGACGAACTGGAGGTCCACGTAACAACTCTGCTTCCGGGTAAGGCCTCGCATCCGCCGCATAAACATGCGAATGAGGAACTGATTATCGTGATGCAGGGTACGGTAGAAACCCTGTCGAATGGCGAGTGGAAACGGGTCGGGCCCGCCTCGGTGATCTTCAACGCCTCAAACCAACTGCACGGATTGAGAAACGTGGGTTCTGGCGAGGCCGTCTACCATGTCATCAATTGGAAATCCGCCACGACACCGGCAGCACAGAATCAATGAGTCTGCGCAACGATTGCTGAAGTGCTGAGTGTAAAGTGAAGATTATGGAATATGAGAGGATTGGCCGGCGTAACTTTCTCAAGTCCGTTGGAGCAGCGGGTATGCTATCGACATTGCCGGAGGCAGCATTTGGGTTGCAT
>JBAPYY010000250.1:0-5476 GCA_049284975.1 Occallatibacter sp. | reverse complement strand
GGTATAGCTGGGGTTGGAGTGCGAGGTAGGCTTGGCTGTTTCCACGCAGCCGCCCTGATCGATGGCCACGTCCACAATGACCGCGCCTTTCTTCATTTCTGCCACCATGGCGCGGGTAACGACCTTGGGCGCGTTCGAGCCGGGAATCAGCACGCCGCCGATGACCAGGTCCGCTTCGCGCGTAGCCTGGGCCACGTTGTAGCTGTTCGAGGCCAGCGTGTAAAGCCTTCCGCTGAAAATGTCGTCCAGCTCACGCAGACGGTTCAGGTTCACGTCCACAAGCGTTACTTTGGCGCCGAATCCCAGCGCGACCTTGGCCGCGTTAGTGCCCACCACTCCGCCACCGATGATGGTGACATGCGCCGGAGGAACTCCTGGGACGCCGCCCAGCAGAATGCCGCGCCCGCCGTGTTCCATTTCGAGATATGTAGCGCCCACTTGCACGCTCATACGGCCTGCTACTTCGCTCATTGGCGTCAGCAGCGGCAACGTGTTTTGGCGGTCACGAACTGTTTCATAGGCGATGCCGATCACCTTCGATTCGAGCAGCTTATCGGTCAGATCCTGCACCGGCGCCAAATGTAAATAGGTAAACAGCACCAGGCCCTCGCGGAAGAATCCATACTCCTTTTCAATGGGTTCCTTGACTTTGACAACAGTGTCGGACTTTTTCCAAACATCGCCAGCCGCTCCTTCAATCGTCGCGCCAGCTTTCTGATATTCCTCGTCGAGGAAGCCGGATTTCACGCCTGCGTTTGTCTCAACCAATACTTTGTGCCCATCTTCGGTGAGCGCCTTTACGCCCGCCGGAGTTACTCCGACGCGGGCTTCATTGTCCTTGATCTCTTTGGGAACGCCAATAATCATTGCTGTCTCTCCTGTTTCTGATTTCAATCCAGTCGGCATGGATGGGCCCCGGGAAAACCTGGCTATCAAGAACTTGCGATTGGCATTTTCTTCCCAGCGAATGGTTTATCCAGACGCCGGGTTTGCGCCCATGTCCAACTGTTAACGATGCTACGGCGCAGGCCGCTTCCAATGTGTGCAAAGTTTGTGATATAAGCGTCCCATGCGAACGAAACGTGATCTAAATAGCCATATGGTGCAAGAATCAAGCGTGGAAGCTTTGGAGATCGACCCGGAAGTGGCGGCGACCAAAACCGGCAACCGTCTTGACGAACTGGATGCTGCAATTCTGCGCTACCTGGAGCGGCATGGCCGCGCTACCAATTATGAGGTTGGCGAGGCTGTGGGCCTTTCAGCCTCGGCGGCCTCGCGGCGCATTCAGGCGCTGGAGACATCGGGAGCCATCCGCGGCTACCGCGCCGAAATCGACGACCGTTTGCTGGGCAAGCGCATGACGGTCTTCATTCGCGTTACGCTGGAGCGTCAGTCGGCGGCCGTGCTGAGCGCCTTCGAAACCGCAGTGCGGCGCTCGAAGAGCATCGGCAGTTGCCACTTGATGGACGGTCACTACGACTACACGCTGGTGGTTCGCGTGGCCGATATCGACGACTACAGCCGCCTGCATCAACACGAGCTATCTCGTCTGCCAGGAGTTACACGGCTGGAGACGAGCTTTGCATTGAGAGACGTGATGGAGGGAAAAGACTAATCTTCAAATCAGTGCTTCACGAGCACATAGGACTCGTGAAACGCGCTGAACTTTTCTACCACTTGGCGAAGCTTCTCTGTCGATGGAAGGATGGTAGTGCGGAAGTGGGCCGTGCCATCCGCCTGGCCGAAGCCTGATCCCGGCACAACGCAGATACCGGTCTCTTCAAGCAGCGCCATGCAATACTCTTCGTCAGTTACTCCCTCAGGCAGCGCAAGGCGCGGAAAGGCGTACATCGCGCCCGCGATCTTATTGCACGAAATTCCTTCGATCTCATTCAATCCCTCTGCCAGAAGGCTCGCGCTCACCGTTCACGTCGCGGTGCACAGTAATCGAGGATATGCGTTGCGCAATTTATGGCTTTCACGAAGACCCGATATGTGGTCCAATTAATTAGATTCTGCAAAGACGGAGATTGCGGACAACCGGGGCAAGGGGGCCCCTGGTAGTGGACGCTTATTCGAGATATCCCAATCGCGCGAAGCCAACCGCGGAACCGCAGCGGCCCGGCTACACGTTTGATAATTCGAATGCGGAGGGTCCCAGCGACAAGTTTGCAGGCGCGGAGAGCAAAGAGCCCGAGGACGGGACAACAGAGGAAATCGAGCTGCACTATAGCGGCTACAAAGTCATTGACCCGCTGCCTGAGAGTTCCCCCATTCCGCTCATTGAAGTGGAGCCGGAGATTTCCAGCCGCGCGGCGGAGAAAATTAAGAAGAAGAAGGCCGCCGCCAAGGCTCCGGCTCTCAAGCCTCTTACTCCCGAGCTTCCTGTTTTCAAGCCGCATATTCCCGAGCCACCGATGCCCGAGGCTCGTATATCCGAGCCTCCTTTATCCTGGCCAGTGGAGCCCGACGCTCACGTTGAGTCGGCTCCCAAACTCCCTAGGAAGCCAACCATGGTTTATGTCACAGCCGTTGCGGTTTTTGGAGTTCTGCTAGGCTTGGCAATTGCATACTGGTTTATCGGCAACGAAGGACAATACGATTTGGGAGCGTACACCTCGAGCGACACGGGGTTGAAGGGTCACTTGTCTACCAAGTGGGAGAAGAAGCCGCTGTATCGCCTGACAATCGAGCCCAGCGACAAAAGCAGGCAGGAGGGATTTGCGCTGGCAGCCGAGGGATCACCAGTTCCGCTTTCCATCGAGATCCATTTGCAGGACGAGCATGGCGCTGTACTGTGCAGCAAGGAAGTCATACTGAAATACAATGCCGAGGAAGCGACTGCGCCTCCCACGTCCAACTCGAATTCTGATGCCGGCGATGCGGATCAAGGCGATGACGCCAGCGACCAGGCGGCGCAACGGCTCGATCGCGCGCGCTATGAAGCCAACGAACCTGAGCGGGAGTTAGATAAAGATATCTTCCAGAATCAAATCGCAAAGAATGGACAGCTTGTGTCCATGCATGCTGAAGGCGAGATTCCGTGCTCCAAGAAGGCTTATGGAAACATTTTTGGCTGGAGCTTTTCGTCCAACTTTCCGGCCATCACTGAACAGGATGAATTACAGAAACTCCAGGACGAACTCAAGGAGAAGGACGCGCGGCTGACCGCCGAGGAGCTTGCCACGCGCAAAGCGAGAGCTGCCAGATCCGCCACAAGGCTCTTGCCTTATTCCATGGAAGGAGACGATTCGATTGTGGAATTTGACGCAAACCATGGAGTAATCGAAACTCGCGGAGGAAAGACCTTTTACTTTGATAAGGCAAGCGGGCAAGGAACCGACCCAAAATGGGAAGACTATCCTGTCAGTATTCATTACAGGTGCGACCGGACCACGAGTTGCATACTCACGCAAGCTCGCCTGGGTGCGCTCCGTGCCAGAACTAGTAGATAGATTGATTCTGTGCGGCTGAGATCACCAGTATTGCCTTCCGAGAACAAACTTTGCCGCCCAACCAACCAACAGCGAAGCGCCCCATGCCCATGCGACGAACGGCCTTAGCACAAGCCGTTTCCGGTCGATCAACTGACGAACCACAACCGCCATCGAATAAGAGAAAAGCAATATATAAACCAGCGTGAGAGGGTTATACAAAAATGATTGAACAAGCTCTCCGTGGCAGAGGGCAACAAAACTCCTGTACCCGCCTGTCGTGGGGCATGGAATACCGGCGATTTCTCTCAGGATAGAGGGTGGAATCCGCCCGGAGGCGATCCACGCGACATTCCAGACCAGATAGAAGGCAAATGCGCCCAAGGCGAATGACCGAGCGATACGGTTTATCAAGCTCTCCTGATACCACATGCTGGACACGTCCACACGTCTTGTTTACACCCATCGATTACAAATGGAAGCCAGCAAAGGGGAAAGCAGCAAATCAGCAATACCGCAAACAAAACCCATCCGCCAGTCGACAATCCCTTTTTCTGAAGAAACGGCATGGCCTCACGGCCACAAAACGGACATTGAGGTGTCAAAGTCTTTCTCCTCTCACAGCCATGTTGCGTATCAAGTTTTAATTGAGCGAACCTTATCAGAGCAGGACATTTACAGTCAAACAGTGTGGCCGGGGTAGTTGCGGCGGATGCAACTTGGCGCCTCATAGCCCTTCTCAGTTTGCTGTTTCCGGGTAGAAGGCGGTAGCAAACGGGAGAAGAGCTCACAGTTTCACAGTTACACAGGAAATAGGGGGGAGGGGGTCATGAAATTCCCTCTTCACCGTCTTCACCATCCGGCCAACGTTCGCCATTGCGACGTTCTCGGAGCTCCAATAGATATTTTGCACCGCCTGCAGGTCATTATCTGCAAACCAGGCCGGCGCCGGCCAGGAATAGGAATGCGCAACAGTCGAAAACTTGGAGAATCGGGAGAATTCTGCTCTTTCCACGCTTCGATTGCTGAGCATTTGGGCCACTCGTCAGTGAATGGCGCTGAACGCGAATCACCAAAAAGCCGATGGTAAGAGCGGCGGACAAGGCAAAATCGAAAAGTTTCATGGTGCCAGGATGCGCAGACTAGATCGTGGAGTCCGATCATCAAGCGATCTTGCTCGTTTCGCGCTCATGCATGCGGCAATTCTTGCCCTGGCTGGATCGGCGCTTGGCGTCTTCGCAATCCTGCTACGGGCTGTGACGGGCGCAGAGACGGCGGTTGTGCTCTCGAGCGGTCTGTTCGGCTCTGGACTTCTGCTCACCTTGTTCTTATTTCGCAGGGTCAAAGTACAGACGCTTGCCATCGTGTCTACGACTTATTACGGTCTGTACCTTTGCGCGGGCATGATCGTAGCGCTTGGAGGCGGCGGGAACCACGGCAACCTATTTACTTATATGTTCTGGTTCTTTCCACTGATGGTTTTCAATAACCTTGTAAACTCGCCTTCGGTGGGCCGGTTCCTGGCTCGGTTTCTGATGGTCGCCCCGCCGGCAATCCTGATCGCCTTTTCCCCAAGGTTTATGACGATTTTTCCGGTAGCATCATTGATTGTGGCAGTAGCCGGTTGCCTAAGCTACATCTGTTTCGGACTGATGTTGAGCGCAGTTTCGCGATATCGCGAAGCGTGCATTATCGAGCAGGAGCGCGCCGAGTCGATGCGGATTGAGTCGGAGGTTCTGGAGAGCATCTCTGATTGCTTTATTTCGCTGGATTCCGAATTCAAACTTGTCTACCTGAACGACGCCGCGTGCTCTGAGTTTTCGGTAAAGAGGAGCGCGGCCTTGAACGGAACCATCCCAAACGCAATCCCCGGATTCTTTTCGTCTTTGATGCTGGATGAATTGCGGAGCGCGGCGCGGCAGGCGTCGGCAATTACGTTTGAGGCACAAAGCGAAATTCAAGGCATGTGGTACGTCATGCGTTGCTATCCGCGGCCTGGCGGCATGTCAGTTTATTTTCGGAATATTACGGAGTTAGTGTTG
>JBAPYY010000249.1:0-4345 GCA_049284975.1 Occallatibacter sp. | reverse complement strand
AAGTCTCTATGTCGCCCCCGCTCAAATGCTGCAAGCCGTTGACGTGATGAGTGTGCCAGTTCCCAAGATGCTCGATCTGGGGGAAGTGGCTTTCGATCTTCCGAAATACCTGCTCCTGGTGAACGCCGTCCTGAAAGAACGTCACGGCCGAGCGGCGTGCTTGTGGACCAGCCTCAATAATGCCGTTGACGCGAATTACTAGCTTGCCCCGTTCCTCCTCAAATGTGCCGATAACTCGTCCACCCGTTTCGTCCTGATCGAACCCGTCGCATTCCTCGAAAACCGTTGTGAGGGCGGCTTTAGGCAGGATTAAGCGGATCTTGTCACTTACGTGAAATTTCATTTTGACTCTCCGTTTGCGCATATACGGCAGCCTTCCTGGGGATGAAGGCTTATTCGCTGAATCTCGAAGTGTTTCGTGAAGGGATGGATGGGACGATTCCCCCAAACCAAATAGTTCTGTTCGATGGCCGGTAAGAACTTCGGCCTCTCTGGCAGCGTCCGTGCGATGGCATCCAGCACAAAACGAGTATGAAAAGCAGTGATAAAGGAGATATCGACGTTGAGGCCTGGCGAATCTTTGATCTCAGCGATTTCGAGCCCATACATCTTCTCCCGCTCCTCCTCGGAAACAAGATCGATCTCACGCACGCGGTCGCGGTATTTTGTCCGTTCGAGAAAGCCTTCGAGGCAAGCCAGACAGCCGCTTTCGCCAGGCCTATAGTTGAAGACTTCACCGCCGATGCCACGCGTGAAGACTTTCCCGACCACGAATGGAGTCTTTGTCTCGACACAAAGCTGGTTGAGGAGGTACCTGGTCGGATCATTGTCAGTGGAGAGCACTACGACGCTGCTGCCGCGAACATGGTCCGGAAGATCGGTGCAGGTCATGATGTCGGTGTCGTGTTGTTCAATCTCAAGATTCGGGTTGCGGTCGAGCAATACGTCGGCGAGTGCTGCCACTTTTCGCTGGCCCACATAGCGACGACCGCAGACATGGCGAATGACGTTTTCAGGTTCGAGCACATCGGAATCGAACAGACTGAACTTGCGAATACCGGCCATTGCCAGTTGAAGCGCAACTTGGCCGCCGCCCGATCCGCACCCGGCAATCAGTACACGTGCATCGCCCAAAAGGCCGATGTCAAAGAGCGGCGCTATACGCGCAAACAATTGGTCATCGTTCATCCGGCAACCCTTCCTGCATAGGCCACTGGCCGGTCTGCCGCCAGGTGTCATAGCGCTGAAGCCACTGACGCGTGAGATTGAGAGTGGAGAAGACCGTGTGCTTGCCGGGATTCCATCCCGTCATTACACCGTAGAGACAAAGAGCACCGTCAGCCCAACGGTGCGGGGCGTTTTCCTGAATCGGGCTCGCATAAACGCGCGGACAGTTGTTCGGATATCCGTGCGGTAAGAAAATAGTGGTCTCAACCTGCGTGTCGTCGGCCAGCCTGCAGGGGAAGCGAAACGCGAGTTCGCGGTCCTCGGTGAAGGTAGTGCGCGGCTCCTCGCCACGCTGAACCAGTTCCGCGATTTCGTCGGCAATTCTGGTGGGTTGAATATCCGGGAAAAACACCGACAGCGGCACCAGGCAAGCCTTTTGGCGACCGTTGCGCTCGATGATGAACGCTTCACCTTTGTCGGCAACGCGATCCAGCAGTTCGCCTGGTCTGTTGCGCAACTCTGTCATTGAAAGCAGGCCAAAATCGAGCGGCATCTAGTGTTTAACCTCCGCGCCCGGCCACTGGCCTCTTATGCACCAGATGTCGTATTTGTTAAGCCATTTCGCGATGCGCCCTAGCACAAATGTCAGGTCGTGGCGGCCTGGGTTCCACATGCTCGGATGGAGGTAGCAAATATTGCCCGCATTGTAGCGATGCGGGCTTCCGTCGCGGATCAGGGGCTTCGATATCCACACGCTCGGCATTCGGTTGGGATACTCCTGGAAATAAATCGAGGCGATATACATGTTGCCCACGGAAGTCTGCAGCCCAGCCTTCACGAAAACACCGCCGTCGCTTGTGGGATGGGCCTCCACCAAGGCAAATTTCGTGGTGGCCTGCAGCACTTCGGAACGGATACGAGGAATGTCCATATAAATTAGCCCTCAGCTTCCCTAGTATTCGCCGCCCAGGTCTTCGCGCATGGTGAGCGGCTTGCGCCCCCCGGTTTCCAGCAAAGAGGTCTGCCCCTTCGCCCGAACTTCGCCGTTGGGAAGGATTTCAAGTTCCACTTCCTCTTCGTTGTCCAGAATCGCTTCAAGCTGGGCAATGGTCGGTCTGCTCATGAAGCCTCCTATTCCATCATCGCGCGGTCGCACACCGTGCAATCGTGCGATCTAATTTAAAGATCGTGTGTTTCTTGTAGATCTGTCAAGAGAAAAATGAAGGCTCGAGCTACACGGGGCAAACCTGGAAGGAGCGGCTGAGGCCGCGGTCGACTGGTGCGAACTTCTGCGGCAGCACTGGTCGGATACTCGGTGCGAAAGTGCGTCGGGGATGGCATCTGAGAGTTGTATGAATCTTGATCGTCTTCTCTCGTGCGCCCACTTCCGAATTCCTATCGTCATGCTGTCCATCAGAAACCCGTCACCGGGCATCCCCTTCATCAGCAAACGTTCGGCATAAGGCCGCAAAATGCTGCATAATAGTGCATAAGGCCGCAAACCATGGAAAACCGTTGGCTTTCTGTCGATGAGATTGCAGTGTATCTCGGTGTGAGCCGGGACACCGTTTATAGGTGGATTGAAGGCCGAGGTTTTCCTTCCCACAAGGTTGGAAGATCCTGGAAATCCAAGGTGGCTGAAATCGACGAGTGGGTCAAGTCCGGCCGCAGTGCTGAGAAAGAATCCAGCGAACCCGAGGGGGCACAGTAATAGGATGGGAACTCCCGGCGAGATAACGACCGACGCTGAACGGAGCCTAATGGTGCCCGCGTTAGATCCACGTGCTCCATATTCGTCGCGGCTCTCCTCGCGGTCTGCGCTCTTCACCGATCTTCAACTTCTGTTGGATGATCGACCCGATCCACTTCCATCAGAAGAATATCGGAAACTCGTCGTCGAAGGGAACTGTCTGACTCGCTCGTCGACTGCCGGGCGTGCAAAGCTGTGGGCGGAGCTTCGGAAACGCTACCTGATGGACAGGCGCCGGCCCTTGTACGAGGCGTTTTGGAGCGAGTGGCGCCGTTCCAAGTCCGATTCAGAACGCGGGCTCACCGCCTATACATTGTTGGCTCTGAATGATCGCCTGGTGGCTGATTTGGGTATGCAGTGGCTTTATATATATCTCCGTCGAGCGCCCGCTGAACTCCGAGTGGCAGAAGTACTTAATTTCATTCGTCGTGCAGGAGAAACGGGGCACCCAGAAGTAAGGGAGTGGACCGAGGACACGCAACTCCACGTCGCCCAGCACTACATGGCGAGTATTCGTGATTTCGGGTTGGCGCGCGGCAAGAGCAAGAAATTCAGTCAGCGCCCGGCGCTATACGCTGCGCCAGTAAGGCTTCTAGTGCGGGTCCTGCGTTTGGCGAGCGTTAAGGACCTTGAGATCCTGACATCGCCGGTTTTTCGGCTATTGGCCATTGAAGGTGCGGAAGTAATTGATGCGCTAGGTGAACTGAATCAACTAGGCGAGCTGCGGTTCCGAATGCAAGCTGATGTGGTCGAGCTAAAAATCGGAGGTGCAGAGTAATGCAAGCACTCTTCTCGGCTCTATTGGAACTTATCAGGGAACCTCTTCGGTCGAATGGTGGTGTGAAGACCGACAGTTCAGTCCTCCTGATCTATCCTTCCGAGAAGGAATTGGATTTCCGCGAGTACCTCATCGATAGTTTTGTTCCGCAATTGAAGGCCGAGAGTATTCCATTTCGGTTACTTGACTTAACGGGTTTTCCATTTGAAGAGCTCAACGAGAAAACTCTTCAGAATCTCGAGGAAGACGAGTTCGATGACTACAGGTGGATGAAGCAAGGCCTGTCAACAACTGTGGAGAGCGCTTTGCGCAGGCGCATTTCCCAACTCGCGGAGGAGTCGCCTGGTTGCGCAGTGATCGTTTATGCCACCGTCGCCTTGCATCCCCTGGTCCGTTTCGGCGAAGTCCTGCGCGAGCTTCGGGACGTTCAGTGTCGAACTGTGTTGGCGTTTCCGGGGGAGGAACGCGGCGGAAAGTTGCATTTCATGAACCAGCCAGATGGCGGCAATTACCTCGCAGTGAAGTTGTTCTGGAAGTAACGGGAAGGGCTCAAAATGACGATTCGCGAGATTATCAAGAGAGACATAGGCGTGAAGATCGAAGGCGTGGTGAAAGTCTACGACCGCGCTGCGCTCGCTTCGGAGTTCCGG
>JBAPYY010000248.1:0-3510 GCA_049284975.1 Occallatibacter sp. | reverse complement strand
GAAGTTCTGGACGTCGGTCGGGTTGTTAGTAAGAGCGTTATTCAGGGTGGTTTGGTCGACTGTGAGAGTGCCGTCATCGCCCATTGTGATGCCCAGGTCGTTCAGAGTTGAAACCGTGGTGGTGGTTCCTGTTGCCGGCGTAGCGGTATAGGCGATTGCCTGCTCAAGCGCGCTCTGCAAGGCAACGACGGTTGGATCGGTAGCGAGAACACCTTGTGAGTTCGTGGAGGCGCCGCTTGAATTTGTGGTGCTTGTGACGCTGAACTGCGTGTTTATAAGCCCGACGGCCGTGTTGTAATCCGTGACAAACTGGTTGACTGCTGTTGACACAGCCGACGGGTCGGTACCGACTGTGAGGTCCACCGTGCCTCCAGAAGTGGCTCCCAAGAGAGTAAAAGTGACTCCAGGGATGGCTCCGGTGACCGTGTTGCTGGCATAGCTGGCGGGAACCCCGTCGATTGTGACCGAAGCGTTAGCTCCTTGAGTGGCTTGTGTAAACGCAAACGTCGAGTCCGTCGCGCTCGGCTCATTGATTGTGAAGGTAGCAGAGGAGCCGCTTGTAATTGTCAGATATTGGTTCCCACTCGAATCGGTTGTTGCAGTGGCGGTTAAGCCGAGAGGCGTCGATGTGGTGGCGCTCATTGCGCCGAGCACGGAATCGTTGGTTGAGACAGTGATGCCCTGATCGGTCGTGCCCTCTGAGATGACTTCCTGTCCGGCACCGTTCACTGCACCGGTTACGTTGGCGGAGAGAGTGCCAGCGGTCACTGCAGCGGCAATGGCGGTATTCAGATCGCCAATGGTAGCTCCCGCGGCTGCCGTGTAGGTAAATGTACCACCGGTCTTACTGTCCTGGATGGTGGTGACGGAACCGGTGGTAAGAGGAGTGGTGCTGGCCAGGGTCGTTTGCGCTGAGGAGTAGGCTGTTGACACCGTCGCGTTGTTGATACTTGTTGCCAGGTCCGAATAGGATTCGCCGGAAGTGGTTGTGATATTCGCGGTTCCGGCCGCACTCGTGAGGATCAGGTTGTTTGCGCCGAGGGTGTCGCCTGAAGGCAACTCGGGAGCAGTCCACGTCGTGTAGGGTTCCGATACTGAAAAATCGGAAGCGGCGCCGGGGGAGTTGGCTACTATTGCGAGCCTTGAGCCGGTTGAGTCAGTGACAACAGTTGCGGTAAGACCGAGGCTGGCCCCAGTGCTTGTGGTGGCACTATTGATCGCAGTGGCCAGATCATTCAGATTGTCTCCAGAGGTATTAGCGCCGGTCTGGAAGGTCACTGCAGCGCCCGCGGTTGAAATGGTGAAGGACGACGTGGGCAGAGTTGTGGTCGGAAGGCTTTCAGAATCCGAATACCACGCAGCTGTAGCGGCCAGACTGTTGACCACGACTGTGTGGTTGCCCAAGGTGGTTCCATCCGCCGCGGTTGCGGTTACGTAATTGCTGTTTGAGGACGCCACTGTACGGGACGACAAAGGGCCGGTCAAGGTATTCAGCGATTGCATATCTGTCTCGATAGCAGTGGTCGCTGTCTGCATTGCATTCAGAGCGGTCGTCTGACTGGTCAGCGTTGTCTGATCAGCCTGCCATATCCGCTCCGGGGCGCGATCCGCGTAAATGGCTGCCGCCACGGCAGAGGTGACGTCAATGCCGGGCGTGCTTGAGCCTGAGCTTGCGGCCAGGATGGAGCTAATGTTGATCGCAGGGGTTGTAGTGGCGGAATTCGATAAGAGCGAATTGACTGCCGAGGTAGAGCTCATAGCTTCCCTGCCTTCCAGAAAACGTCATAAGATTCACGCCAGTTCCGGAATCCGGATCGTCGGCCTGGAATCCGAAGGCGTGGCGGGAAGAGTTCAAAAATCAATTCATTAAACGTGAAGCAGAGGTGGAGCCTTGTTGCGGCGCCACCTCATACATCACTTTGCCGTTTGCGTTCAGTTACTGGACCAGCTTCAATACAGCCTGCTGGGCCTGGTTAGACTGCTGCAGGGCGGCCATGCCGGTAGACTGCAGAACGTTGTACTGCGTCATGTCGGCAACGGTCTTGCCGATGTCAGCGTTCTGCAGGCTATTCGCCGCGCTCTGGAGGTTGGTGACCTGGTCGCTCATGACGTCCGTTGCCGCGGTGAGGCGGTTGACGGAAGCGCCGATGACACCGCGCTGTGCAGAGATTGTGTTGATGGCGGTGTTGATGTCGGCCAAAGCCGTAATCGCACTGGCTGAGCTGTTCAGGTTATCGGTGACAAGATTCAAGGCCGTCGCGGAGAGCGTGTTGATCGTGGTGGTGATCTCTGTGTTGTTAGCTCCCACGGTGGTGCCGTCGCCGATGTAAACGGTGTTTGTGTTGGCGGTGCCGCCGACAGCGGTCATTCCGCCGAGCGCAGCGTCGTCTGTTGAAACCGTGATGCCGGTCCCGGCAGTGTTCGAGATCGAGAATTCGCCGGAGGCATTGATGGTTCCGGTGGTACCGGCGGAGAGCGTACCGGCAGCGACGGCGGTGGCCAGTGCGGCGTTCAACGTTGCCAGTGTGTTGCCAGCGGCTGCCTTAAAGACAAACGTGCCGCCAGTGGCCTGGTCTTGGATGGTCGTGACCGAACCGGCAGTCAGCGAGGTAACAACGGAGTTCGCGACGGATGGGGCGGTAGCGCTTCCGTTAACCGTAAATGCCAAGCTGGTACCGCTTCCAGTGACAGCCGCCGCAGTCGACAGCAGTGTATCACTGGTCTGGATCGAGGCGAGTTCGCCGCCTGCAGCAGTAATCGTCAATGGGCTAGAAGCGGCCTGGGCTGCGCTGACGTCAGCAGTAAGCACACCTGTCGCTGCTGCGTTGTTGATGGCATTGACCAAATTTCCGACCGTGTCGCCAACCTTTGCCGTATAAGAGAATGTGTCGCCATTGGTCTCTGTGATGGTCGTGGTCTTGCCGGCGGTCAGAGCTGTGCCTGTGCCTGCGACTGTGGCGATCGACAGCGGAGTCGCAAGAGTTCCCTGCGTCGAGACGAATTTTGACGGTGCGTTGGAAGAGAATACATTCGACCCGTTGAAGTTGGTCGCGTTGCCGATCTGGTCGATTTCCGACAGGATCGACTGGAATTCCGTATTGAGCGCGCCGGCCTGGCTGGAGGTGATGCCCGATGTCGAGCCTTCAGTGGCCAGGGTTACAGCGCGGTTGAGAAGAGTGGTGACCTGCGACAGGGCGCCATCAGCGGTCTGCAACATGCCGATGCCATTGCTGGCATTCTGCTGAGACTGGGTGAGGGCAGCGATGTTGGCGTTCATTCCGCTTACAATCGACAATCCAGCCGCATCATCTGAACCGGAGTTAATCTTCAGACCGGTCGAAAGCTGCGTCAGGGTCTTTTGCAGGCTGGCCTGAGTGCCGGCCAATGCGTTCTCCGCCGTCATGGAGGAGATGTTATTCAGGACTGTGAGTGCCATTGGTGTTTCTCCTTATTTGCCCTTTTGCGCCTGCACTCGGCTTTTTGTGTGGGGCCTGCTTTGAGGCTCCCGGC
>JBAPYY010000247.1:0-2778 GCA_049284975.1 Occallatibacter sp. | reverse complement strand
AACCCCACGCAAACCAAGATGTGGTTTACAGAGCGCTCACTGTATTCCGATTGCCGGCATAGTGCTTTCTGAAATCTTTCAAGCGCATATTACGCGGATGCCCTGACGCTTAAATTGGGCAAGGGCTTCAGGGGCGGCGCCGGTGTCGGTAATCAGGATTTTGATCTCGTTGGTCCTGCAGATGAAGGCTGGGCTGACTTTGCCGAGTTTGCTGGAGTCGGTGGCGACGATGACTTGCTTGGCCTGCTTGAGCATTTTGCGGCAGACCAGAGCCTCGTCGGCATCGAGCGTCGTGGCGCCGCGATCGGCGTCGAGGCCGGTTACACTCAGGAACAGCTTGTCCATGTATACGTTGTCCAGAAACGTGAGCGCAGCGTTGCCGGTGAGCGAAAACGACCACGCGCACGGAACTGCGCCACCGGTCAGATAGGTACGAATGCCAAGCTGGTTGCACAACTCCATGCCGATGTTGATGGCGTTGGTGATGACATGTATCTTGTCGCGGTGGCGCAGGCTGCGGCCGATGTGCGTAGTGGTGGTACCGGCAGTAAGGCCAACCGTCTCACCGGGTTGAACCAGTTCGGCGGCGGCCAGGCCAATGTGGCGTTTTTCCTTCGCAAATAGTTGTTCGCGTGCCAGAAAAGAACTGTCGTAGCGAAACGGCTCGTACAAAAGCGGCTCAACCAGTTCAGCGCCCCCGTGCGTACGGCGGATCAATCCCCGGCCTTCAAGCCGGGCCAGATCGCGCCGGATGCTGGGCTCTGAGGAGCCGGCGGTCGCGAGCAGTTCTTCAATGGTGGCGGTTCCGGTACCAAGAAGGTATTTGAGAATCCGTTCGGAACGTCGACTGATGGAGTCGGGCATACCCTGAGATTCTACTCTGTGCGTCACAAAATTACAGAGGTTTTTGAGCGTTTATTCAAGATGTTTCAAATATATTCGATTTAAATTCTCATCAATATGATTGTTACAATCTAACATGATCGAATTTTGAACGAAAGTTTCGTCATTGAGCAGAAACCGCGCAGGAAGCAAAATGCTGGCTTTTGTTCATGAAATGCTGCGCGGGAATTGCGGACAACTGGAGGCGCTTCCCCTCAACATGGCGCTTTACCCGGTGGGCTAGACCCTTGATCAGGAGATGGCCGGCCCGTTGGCTGTGGAGATTCTGCCGCCGGGAGTGGAGCGCGCCGCCAACGATACCGATGTTCATCCCCTGGAGCAAGCCTCCCGGGCCAGCGACCAACAGGAGAAATAGGTTGGAGCGGCATTTTGCGGACGAGTTGGAGGGGAGGAATGCTGTGTTGAGGGCTGCGATAGCCGTAATGGCGTCCTCTCGAGCAATCTGCGGGCGTCGTATGAACAGAAGCGGATAGTGAGAGATGCAGTCTTGAGCACTGCTGCCGGAGGGCCACTGACCGGGACAAAAGTATGCGATTCCGCGCCGGAAACTTTGAGCGTGACAAGTATATAGTGATCATATTAAACTTAAACGGTCATCCTGTTGATCTAAACGATAATTTGAGAGGTGGTTTAGGTGCCGAGCCGGAATCTTGTGAAATCAACGCTGTTTGTTTGGTGCACATGCACCCTACTGTTTGCACTACCGGACTTTGCCGTAGCGCAGGTCCGGCTGCTGCCCGCGCCTCGCGAATCTCACTTTGCGGGCGGGACCGCTCTGCCAGCAACGGTAGTGGTGAACGTGCCAGGAGGCGATACCGAGGATGAGTTTGCCGCGCGCGATCTGCAAGTGGCTGTGAAGGCCGCAGGGCTGGAGACCGACAAAGATGCCAGAGCTCCGTACCGGGTACTGCTGCTTCGCCGCGACTCGGCCCAGGCGCAGGCCTTGCTGGCCAGACGCGGGCTGGCGTTCGATGCGGCAATGGAAGGCGAAGGTTACGTGCTGGTTGTCGAGCCGGATGAGGCATTTGTGGTTGCCGTCACCGGCTCCGGCATCTTCTATGGAGTGCAGACGCTCAAGCAATTGCTGCCGCTGCCGGGCGGCAAACCAGTTCTGCCAACGGGCACGGTGCGCGACTGGCCAGCGATGAAATATCGCGGGATCGACGATGATCTGTCGCGCGGGCCGTTTCCCACGCTGGAGTTTCAGAAGCACCAGATCTGCGTCTTCGCTTCCTATAAAGTCAACATCTATTCGCCCTACATCGAACACACATTGCTGTATCCTGATCAACCGTTGGCAGCGCCTCCGGGCAGCGCAATCACTCCATCCGAGGTAGCGGAACTGGTCGCCTATGCGCGCCAGTACCACATCACGATTGTGCCCGAGCAGGAGGCCTTCGGCCACCTTCACCAGGTGCTGAAATACGATTTGTATCGGGATGTGGCCGAGACGCCGCATGGCCATGTGCTGGCCCCCGGACAGCCGGGGACGCTGCCGCTGATCAAGGACTGGTTTACGCAGGTTGCCCAGGAGTTTCCCTCGCCCTTCCTTCACATTGGGGCCGACGAAACCTTCGACCTGGGCGTGGGGCGGACCCGCCCGCAGGTTCAGGCACAGGGATACGGAGCGGTATATGTTGAATTCCTGAAGCAAATTCATGACGTGCTGTCGCCATTGCACAGACGCCTGCTTTTCTGGGGAGATATTGGCAGTTCCGACCCGGCGGCCGTAGCCGGGTTGCCAAAGGATATGATTGCCGTGCCCTGGAACTACTGGGACACCACGGGCTTCGACAAGATGATAGAGCCGTTTGCCAAGGCCGGGATCGAAACCTGGGTAGCTCCCGGAGACGCCAACTGGAACGAGGTTTTTCC
>JBAPYY010000246.1:0-3389 GCA_049284975.1 Occallatibacter sp. | reverse complement strand
AGTTGTGGTCGATGCGGATAACATCGTCCCGTATCGGGGTGGGCAGATGGCCTGCGCCAGGTGACCACTGACCAGTGGTCGACGTGTTCGACACCGTGGGAATGTTCTTCAGTGAGTTAAAGAGCAGCGCGTTGGAATCAAACAGATTGGCATCAATAACGTTGCCAGGAAAGGCCTGGTATGGCGCGATATTGGCGCCGGCCGCGGTGCAGGCCGAGGCCACGGTTCCAACCACGCATGTAAGGCCGGTGTAGTCTCCCAGGAGTTTTCCGCCGATTGCCGAGGATGCGGCCACCTGGAGCACGTAAACCTGGGCGGCTGACGCAATTTGATCGGCGTTAGCGTACGCAGGGATTACCCATGTAGTATTTGTCGCCGTAGTGGGCGCATCCGCAACGGGAACGCCGTTGTATTGTTTCGACCCCTGGCCCACGACTTGCTTGCGCCATTCTTCGTTGTAGAAGAAGAAGGTCTTCTGCTTGCTGCTTCTGCCGTAGACGTGAGGAATGATTACCGGACCGCCGACGTTGAAGCCGTAAACGTTATAGCGCAACTCAGACTTGGCCTCTTTTTGTCCGAGGTTGTCGTCGAACCAGTTATGGCCCTGGAATGCGTCGTTGCGGTCGAACTCCCAGCCTGATGCATGCAGCTGCGATGTGCCGCTCTTGATCACCATGGTGATCGTGCCGCCTGAGGAGATACCGTAATCCGCAGGATAGTTGCTGGCCAGCACCTGGAACTCGCTGAGCGCGTCCTGGGAAGGCATCAGCGCCATCTTGCCGCCGGAACCGCGGTCATACGCCTCACCGCCATCCAGGATCCAGATGTTGTGTCCCGGCTGAAGGCCGTTGAAGCTGATGGAATAGCTGGCGCCCGTTGTGCTGGGCATGTTCATGTCAGGGTTGTTGGAGCTGACGCCCAGGCCGAGTTCAGCCAGGGAGACCATGTTACGGCCGTTGGTGGCCAATTCAGTGATCTGCTGGCCGCTGATCAGTGTGCTGACGACGTTCGAGTCGGCTTGCACCGTCAAGGCGTCCGCTTCGACGGTAACGGTCTGCGATTCTTTGCCGATAATGAGCTTCACATCGACGCGGAATGTGCCTGAAACGTTCACCACGACGCCGGACTGTACGTACGTCTCGAAGCCCTTGGCCGTCACTTTCAGGTTGTAGTTGGCAGGATTCAAGCCGGCTACGTCGTACAAGCCGGAGCCGCTGCTGATTGTTGCATGCGTGGCGCCAGTGGCCGGATCAGTGAGGGTAATATTAGCTCCCGCAACGACCGCTCCCGTCTGGTCTGTGATGATGCCGGTGACGTTGGAATTGGCCTGCGCATAAAGCCCTACGCATGCCAATACCAAGAACAGGGGCAGTAGAAAGAACCTGAATTTCGCTTGTCTCATGTGGCCTTCCTTTTCAAAGTTTGTGCTTCTTGTCGGTGATAGTTCTCCCCGTAATCAGGAATGAAGCTGTTTGAATTACATCGGGAAATTGTCAAGAAGAGGATCAATCTGCCTCACAACTCCTCAATCCGCCCATGGCAGCAGCGGGAAGAACTGAACTTGCTGGACTGCAGGATTTTTTGCGCAATCGATTCTGTCGTGCAATCGATTGCCTAGCAAAGCACTACCTATCCCTTAATCCAACGATTTGCATCGGTCCGTTTCCCTGTCTTTTCTTCCTTGTCTGCCAAGTTGTCTTTAGACAATCGATAGTCTTCAGGACAAAACGCAGAGATAAAAACCAACGCACGCATTAGAACCCCGCCAAATGGAGGCTGTCAAGGTAATTTTTTGGGGGATTCGCTCGAGAGCGCAGAAGCAACCTCTCCACACCACGAGGCGACAGATTAAGACGCTTGCAAGAGGAGCGCTGTGCACTCGATTTGGACATCTTCGGTCCAGTGCAGCGGCACCAACGGCCTTGCGAGCGCAGTCTGCTCTCGGCACTATATCCAGTTTTCCATATTTGTCTGCACGACCACAAATTTCAATGGAAGTCGTGAGAGGTAATGGCGGCGTCCGTGATGTCTAGCGGCGAGAGGCGCTGAGCTTTGACATGGATGACGCTGTCCTGGTTTTGAAGCAGGGCCTCGATTAGAAGAAATCTGCTCCGCGTGACGACCATGCGGTTCTGCTCGAAGACGTCTGGAGTAAGGATCACATTGGCGATGCCTGTTTCGTCTTCAAGCGAGAGAAAGACAAATCCCTTGGCTGTGCCTGGGCGCTGGCGTGCGATCACGCAGCCAGCGATGCAGACTGGCGAGCGACTACTGCGCCTTTGGCTGAGTTCGTATGCCGAAAGGACACCCTGTTCCCTCAGAGATTCGCGATGGTAGGTCATGGGGTGTGGGCCTGTTGTAAGTCCGGTGCCGGAGTAGTCGGCGGTGAGGCGTTCATCGGTGGTCATCGAGCGGAGCGGCATCGGTTCGTGAGGTTCGTCGTGCAAATTGCCCGCGCCACGCAGCAAAGGCCCAACAGGACGCCCAGCCTCTTCCACCTGCCATAGCGCATCGCGGCGATGCTCGACGCGGCCCAACGAATTCAGAGCGCCGATGCGTGCAAGAGAAACCAGTTCTTTGCGGTTGAGCGCGGAAACGTGAAGAGAGAGATCATCGACGGATGCAAAACGTCCGTTGATTGCCTTTCTGGGCAAATGACGCCAAGTTGGCGTTCTCCACCATCAACGCTCGTGCCGAAGAAGCCGCTACCAAGCCTGCCTTCCGTGAGGCGCTCAGGAAGCGGCGCTGTCTGGTGCCTGCGGATGCTTTTTACGAGTGGGAGCGCCTAGACCTGAAGTCAGCCCTGAAGACAGACCCGAAGACCAAACGGCCATTCGCCTTTGCGCTGGCCTCCGGTGAACCCTATGCCTTCGCCGGCCTGTGGGAGAGCTGGCAGCCCAAGACGCGCGCCGACGCTGTGCCGCTGGAGACCTTCACCATCCTCACCACAGAGCCCAACGAGCTAATGGCGCCCGTGCACAACCGGATGCCTGTGATCGTCGAGCCGAAGGACTACGACCGCTGGCTCGACCCCATGTGATCCAGTGCGGCCTCCCATGGACCTGCTCCGCCCCTACCCCGCCGAGCGTATGAGATCCTGGCCCGTCAGCGACCGCGCCGGAAATGTGCGCAACAACGATACTGAGCTGCTGGCAATTTTGAGTTGATCTCCAATTTGATCCTGCGAGGCGCTGCGCGTTATGGCCTGGTATTGTTTTGCATTAACCGCAATTCAGAATGTGCCGCCCACTGACTTGACCGCTTGCGAGCCACACATTTCGCGGATTCTCTGTGCCAGCATCTGATAAGTAAAAGGCTTCTGAAGAAATGCGAAACCGGCCGGGATGCTCTCTTGTACTCCGTCCCGCAAGACGTCACTGGAGTAGCCG
>JBAPYY010000245.1:0-1686 GCA_049284975.1 Occallatibacter sp. | reverse complement strand
GGCTGAGAAGTGACCCGCATTTATTGGGATTCGATGATTTTCATTTATCTCATCGAGGGCAATCCGAACTTCGGAGAACGGGTTCGGCATTTTTACGAAGGGATGGTTCGACGAGGAGACGCGTTGTGCACCAGCACATTCACTGTTGGGGAGGTACTCACCGGTCCGAGAAAACGAAACGACATGATTGCTCTTCGGGGCCTAACAGAGTTCTTCACCAGCGGTGAGATAGAAATTCTGCCCTTTGATTTGGAGGCCGCCAATAGGTATTCCATCATTCGTGCCACAATGCGTTGCACCCAGGCAGATGGGATCCACCTGGCCGCGGCAGCATCGGCCGGCGTGGATATTTTCCTAACGAACGACGGCAATCTTCGCAAGCTGTCAGTTCCAGGAATTAAATTCTTTGCCGACCTGGAGGGCAAAGTGACGTGAACGGGAGCAAGGCACAGAGATGCGCCAGTTCCCGCTGTTCCGCTGCTAAAATCCTTAGTAAGTCCATGACCGTGAAAGCGCTCTATCCCGGAACCTTCGACCCGCCCACCAGCGGCCATGTAGACCTGATTCAACGCGGCGCAAAACTCTTCGATCACCTCACAGTGGCCGTTCTCCTGAATCCAGTCAAGGATCCGCTGTTCACAGTGGATGAGCGCGTCGAGATGCTCAACGAAGCGACTGCCGCGATTGGCAATGTCTCGGTAGCGACGTTCGACGGACTTACCGTGGAATTCGCGCGGCAAGTGGGCGCCTCGGCGGTGCTGCGTGGCATCCGTGCCATCTCCGACTACGAGCACGAGTTCCAGATGGCGCTGATGAATCGCCGCCTCGCACCGGATATTGAAACCGTCTTCCTGCAGCCGGCCGGCCGCTATTCGTTCGTCAGCTCCCGCATGGTGAAGGAAGTCTTTAGTTTTGGCGGCGATGTGAGTGGGCTTGTGCCGGCGAATGTGCTCAAGCGGCTGCAGAAGCGCATCAAGAACGGTTGATTGCGCAATGGGATTTAGGCATTGATCATGCTTACTTTTCCGCGGCAGTCATGACTTCCTTCTCGTCGCCCGGCGGGAGTTGTCCAACCCACTCGCGCTGGATGCGCCCGCTGGAATCGAGAAGCAGCAAGGTGGGTGTTCCCGGAACGTTGAGTGCCGAAAGTTCTTGACCAAAAATCCCTTCCACATCCACATCCTGCTCTCTCAGAAAATTACTGCCGGTAGGTTCATCGTTGGGCATGACGAAGAGAACATGAGCACGGAGCATGTTGCTTTTTTCCTGCTCGCCAAGCTGCCTGTAAAAAGGCATGCTTGCACGGCAGTAGGGACATCCTATGCGGCAGGCGATCACAAGTGTCTTTAGATGGGTACTCCAGCTGTATCCCGGAAACTCTGCAAGCGTCTGGCCGACGAGGCTCCCGTCATCACCCCCGTGCGTCTGGCGCTTTGAGGTCTTGGCCGGGGTGTACGATTTTCCAATCAGGACCTGGGGGAGTGAACTGTTTCGGGCGGCAGCGGGCAGAATATTCTTAGGCCTATCAAGCCCCGAACACGGAACATATCCAATTCTCGACGAGCCGTCCTGATTTGCAACGCTGCACCAGTTTCCTTCGTCGCCGGTCACAGTCAGGAGAATCTGAACAACGGTCCCCTTTGCCAATGTCTTCACAACATCGCTCTCTGCCGACATCTCGGAATA
>JBAPYY010000244.1:0-12429 GCA_049284975.1 Occallatibacter sp. | reverse complement strand
GTCATATGCCAGCGTGACCAGAACTCTTGGAAATTGCGCGCAAGGAACGGTCTGTCGAAGTTTTCGGCAACTTCGATTCCCAATAGTCCGGAAACCCCGATGACCATGTCGCAAAACCCTGAAAAATTGCAATACAAATAAATTGCGTAAGCTGGAATTGCAATGAAAAGATCGATCATCGCATGCGGATGACCATCCCGTAGCAAGCCGGCATAAGTAAACTGTCCGATCAAGGAGCCGAGAAAAATGTATTTTGTAAAACCGACTACAATACGAAGCAGCGATCTACCTACTGGGGTATTTTTACGATTTGGCGTCCTAAGTGAACCGATAAACTTGCTATAGGGACTTATGGGGCCTACCGACAGCGTCGGCACAAAGAAAGCAAAGGAAAGATACTCCCATACTGTCGGCATTTCAACGATGTCGTTGCGTACTTCCTGCACAAGATGGACAAGCCTGAAGGACAAATACGATATCCCGATAAAAAACACACCGAGTCGCGATAAGCCCACCGGGGCCAGCAGAGCGGTGAATGGATTCAAAAGGTCCGGGACATACTTGATATACGCGAGAAATAAGATAGGGAATAGAAACGCCGCTATCGGCCAGGCCGTATCGTCGCGCCTGCACAGTCGCAGTAAAGCATAGTTCAACAAAACAAGCACTACATAGATTGAAAAGAACAGCAACGGCACCTTGCTGTACGATACGGCGGCTCTAACCCGAACGCCACTTGCACCACTCAGCCAACACATTACCAACAGACCAGCCAGATTCAACACTGCGAACCACTGCGTTCTAATCTTCGGGGAAACCAGCCTGAGCACTATCCACGCTGCGGCGGGATAAAGTGCAAAACAGAAGATTAGCGGATATAGCGGAAAGCGATCAACAATATCTATCATGTGGACTAAAACCCCTGATACACAGTATCGACATTTATTGACTCTGTCGGCACCAGGAGGATAAGCGCACAGCAGATGACAGACAGGACAACTGCAAGGGTCACTGCAGTGAGAAAAATACCGTCTCTCCCTATCGGTTCAGCGGGCTTATTCTGTCGTATGTTACTCATAGGTCCCTCGTGTGTCATAGGCTTTTAAAATGGCGGGGATTATGCTCTGAGTAAAGAGCACGCTTCCATTTAAGTTGAAGTGCTGATCGCGGTAGAAGTTATAGAATCGCTCCTTATTCACATCTCTAAAGAGGACCGCCGAGGTCGAGCCAATCATTGGTGCGGCCGTGTGGAGTTCATCGGTCCAACTGCATCGCTCGGGCATGTAAGTCAAGCCCTGCTCGGAGTCGATTGGAATGTGGAGCAAAGCTATTTTAGTGCGCTTCTGCCTTGCCAGGTCAACGATCTTCCCGGCGAAGTGATCCTCGTACGGATCAAGCGGCTTTCCTACAGCGTAAACGAAATGATACCGTGGGTCTTCATAGGATTCGCCAAGCGTCGGAGTCGCCGCCGAACCAACGACATCCGGCACAAAGCTTCTTCCGTAGTATCCCATTCTTTCCGAACGTACTTGGAAATCCAACTCGTTCTTGCTTAGAAGGTTGGGACGGAAATGAGAGAGCATTTCCCTCGGCGCTCCGAGAACCATGTCGCCATAAAGCGCCAGTCGATATGGCAAAGACAGTCCGGATAGAGCATCCGAATACTCGCCAAATCGCACCCATCGAAAGGCCTCGACGTGCGGTTCAATACTCCGGGATCCCGGCACTGGAAGGTTCCAGACGATTAACTTCACATGATGCGAACTCAGATAATCACGGAGTAGAAAGTATTGCAGATCCAAACCCTGCCAGTTCAGAGCAAGCATCTCAATATGCGCCGGGCGCCCCAGATGTGCCGACATTGCGGATTCTATCATTGGCACATCTACTCCCGACCTTACCAACGAACTGCCCAGGAATAGTACGTCTGTATCGGGAGAATCGTTAAATATCTCGCGCACATGCATCCCTACCGGTCCAACTGCGGTGGACATGCCTGCGTATGCCTGCTCACGTGGCGGATGGCCGGCCCAGTTGGTCACGACGGGGAGACCCGGCAGGACGATCAGAAGCACGCAAAAACTGATGGCCGAGAAAGTTGATCTGAAGACGGGAAGCATTTGAGATCACTCTTTTGGAAGTCGTTTGATAATCAGGTTGGCGAGGTCGCCTACGTTCTCCGTTGTCTCCACCTCTCCGACGCGGAAGCGAATGCCAAAGGCCTGCTCGACGGCGATAACCAAAGATACATGCGCCAAGGAGTCCCATTCCTCGACATCGTGCGCGGACAACTCCGGGCTCACTACCACCTTCTGCAAAAACACTCCATCAAAAACCTCCTGCAACTTAGCTATGACTTCCTGCTGTTGCATATATCTCCTTCGTCATTTTGATTTTGGTCGCTATCGCTTCATATTGTGCAATATCCAGTGCGTAAATCTGAGTTCCATTTTCTTCTTCCCTGACGTGCACAAAGCCCATCCTTGGATACAATTCCCGCACCATGCCATTCTTTGCGCTCGGAATATATTGACCAATGACTCGCGTACATCCGCTATGTTGCGCAAGGTGGACAATCTCATTCAAGACTTCCTCTTCCACCTGCCGCTTCAAAACCCGGCAGCTCATCAGCCAGGTGTCAATCACAAATTCCTTCTCATGCACATTGCCAATCACAACTGCAATCAAGCCATGATCGCCAAACCGATCGGAGAGACGCATCGTAAATGAGCGAAAATACTCGTCCTCCGCGATCCCAAGAACCTCTGCTTCGGTCCTGCGCCTAGTCGTGAGATTGAATTGATTGCTCTTCGCAATCAATTGTGCGATACGCGGCGCATCAAGTCTGTCAAATGGCTTGATGATTCCTGTCATCTCCAGTGAATCAAGATAGGCGCCCATGTCGGTGCTAGCGCTAAGAAGCTGCTGGCGTTCCGATTCCAGCTTATATTGCTGCACACGTTGCACATCTTCCGCGGTGACTTTGCGCAGTTCAAAGAGCCGTGAGTCTTTCAGCTTCGCCACAAACTCTGATGGATCGTCTCCCGCCCAAATTGTCGTAACTTCTGGAGCAAACTGATTTACGATTTCAATTTCTGCCCGATTATCATCTAAGAAGACCAAGCTATCGAGACCGAGATTTAGCTCTCGCGCGATCTGAAGGATGTTGTCAGACTTAGGCTCCCAGTTAGCCTTGAAACAAACGATATCCTTCAACCGAAGAACCATCTCCGGGTGTTTCTCAAAGGGCTCAATGGCTCTATCGTAGTCGTTCTTGCTGCATACCGCGAGCAGGACCCCTCGCTTGCTCAGTTCCAGCAGATACATCTGAAGGTCGCGATAGGCCTCGCCCCGAGGTGAGGTGGTACCAAGTTCGATGCCTTCCAACCCGTCGTCGCCGATGACGCCGCCCCAGAGCGTATTATCAAGGTCCAGGATAAGAACTTTCTTGGCCGCACAAGCAAGATGCGTAAGTATAAAAGCATATTCACGGGCAACATCAACCAGAAGGTTCGCGGAAAATGGTTGCTTGCTCTCGAACCAAGTTCTCTCGTCTACCCCGGAAAGGTTACCCCTGCGATTGCTCAGGAATTCAATGTCGCAGAGATGGACATAGGCGGGCAGCCGCGCCCCGATCTCCATATTGACAAACTTGCGAAAGGAGTACTCCGAGACGAGACTTGTATTTCGCATCGGTCCAGGATCAAAGTAGGGCGACAGGCGAAAATTTCCAACGATTACTTCCGCTTCGCTCCGAACATGAATGGTATTGCAAAGGTTGAGAACTTCGCTGGCGGCGCGGCGCCCGGCGTCCTCCTGTTCGGCCCGGGTACTGTCAAGGGCGCCATTGTAAGAGCAACGCCGCTCAGAAGGCAGCAAAAGAACTGTATCCGGTTTGAACTTATAGAGGGGACTTTCCACATCTAAAATCTCTGAGTTATAGTTGTCGTATTCCCCGATCCAAAATTCGCAACTAACCCCTCCCAAAACAGCGGAGAAATGTTCGATAAAAGTAACCAGGGGACGCAGATTCGCTCCCCCGACCATCGCCACACGCCTCTTCCGTGAAGGTATTGCCAGCAGGTCTTTCTGGAGGGCGCGCTTTCGGATTGTGCATAGTTGAAGAACCGTGGAGAAATCCAGCGCTTCTCTTGTTGCTTCCTTCAGCGTTCCTTCAAACTCCGGGCTCGCCAAATTAAGGTATTTCTTCAAAGACTCTATTTGAAAAGGAACACCCATGTTGCTTAGGTTACTATTGCCTTTACTCGGATAGCAACCAGAATGTAGCATTTGCTCGGAAACGGGTTTCAAGAGCAGCCTCCGTCGCCACAAAGGGGCCTGGATGCACCAGCGCAGGCGCTTCCGGTTGCGGCCCAATTCTTATTCGCCTTTTCTTTGCCTCGCATTTCAAAGACGAAATCAAGTCACGGCGGAACAATTCCCGTTTCGCGCCTCTAAATGTGCGAGCGGCAACGCAACCTGAGGCAACCTATCCGGCAATGTGACAGCCCCCGGCGGTTATCAAGCATGGCGAGCGCGATATTCAGCGGGAGGTGTTCGCGGGTTTGCCGCTTTTCCCAAGCTGATTTGTTCGTAACTCATTTTGCATCGAACGATTGTCATCTTCTAAATTGACATTCGCGTAGCTTCTCGGTGATATTGACCAGGGGAAGGAAAGATCGACGATGGATAAGTTTACTTTTCACCATGTGGGCGTTGCAGTTCGCGATTTGTCCGCGGCAATTTCTATTTTCAAGAACCTTTTCGACTATAAATTGGTCTCCGGCCCATTCGACGATCCACTCCAGAATGTATCAGTCTGCTTTCTTAGCCGCGGAACAGGGGACACAGTCATGGAGCTGGTTGCCCCCCTCGGCCCGAATTCTCCTATCGATCGCACGCTCAAAGCAGGTGGAGGAACCTACCATGTCTGCTACGAGGTTCAAGATATCGACGCGGCCATCCACGATCTTACGGTGAAAGACTCCCTGCTCGTCAGTGGCCCCGTGCCAGCGGTAGCTTTTGAAATGAGAAAGATTGCGTGGCTGATGACCGAAGTTGGTTTACTCGTTGAATTGGTGCAGGCATAAGTGGGAGCTCCTACGCCTTTCGCAATACATATGCCACATTAACAGCTAAAGCATTTTCTTCGCACTCCGCCAGGGTCTTTCCTGTGTACGGGACATAACAGGACTCCACTATCTGGAGTCCGCTCGATTTGATAATCTTCTCCACGTCTTTTCCCGTGCGAAAGAGGAATATATGATCAATCTCTGGCGCGTTCATGCACGTCGTCATAAATATATGCGTGGAGGGTCCGCTTAAGCGGGCAATAGTTGAAAGAAACAGACCTGGATCTTCTACATGTTCCAGAACCTCACCCATTACGATGCAAGAGTACTCCTGGCCTTCCTCGCGAAATGTCAAGAAGTTAGCTTGGATGACTTTGACTGGGCATTTCTTTTCGATTTCGAAATAGCGAACTATATCTCGGGTCAAGGCTACGCTCGAGGCGCTGATATCAATACCGAGCATCCGCTCAAAATTACCCAACTGCGCGGATTGCATAAAATAATAACCGTGGCCCGGCCCTATTTCGAGATAGTTGCCTTTCTGTCCCCGCAGAAAGGTGCGGATAAAGAAGTCGTGCAAGGCCACATGATTGGGCCACAAAAACGCTGTTATGGCCAACCCGTACATGTACTTGCGCATATATTTGTCGTCGAAGTAGACAGATTGAGCCAACTCGTCAAAACGGCTCCAGCGGTAGCGTTTGTTCTCTGTGAAGAACATTTGCTCAGTCAACGTATCGTTGACGAACGAATTATAGCTTTCAGCCAGGTAATCCAGCGACAAGCCGGTAGACAAGCAATAGCTCAAATAATCGATCAATTCCGCGCGAGTGTCATCCCGCATGGAATGAAGCGATCGCTTCATAAATGCACTGTGCAAAGGGTTTGATTCGATTACCAGTGAAGTTAAATCATCCACCACCTTCGTTTCAATCATTGGGGAAAGCCACCTCGGGACGCGAGAATCGTCATCCAAGTTGAGATTGGGTGCCTGCTAGTCAGCCCCATCAATCGCCGGCTTTCTATCGTTCACGGCGTTTCTTATGGCCGCTAGTGTGCCACGAGACTAATTCCGAGTCAAGAGGAAATGCTATACGCTGATGTGAATCGAAGATTGCAAGGAGAAACCGTGCAATTGCCTGGGCATGGGCAAAGCCACGTCTGCAGACGCCTAAAAAGTCTTATAAACAATATCCGGAGCCGGCTGGTTGAGCAAAAGGATGGTAGCCAGGGCGACCAAGCCAAGCGCGGACGCATAAACTACGCGCGCATAGCGGCTTGCAAGCACCGGCCCCTCCGAGGTTTTGATCGCCAGCAGTGCGGCACGCAGCCCTTCCCACGCAGCCAGCGCAGCTGACGCGCATAGCCAGATTCCCAACCACACGCCAAGCCAATCTATTAAGCTCAAAGCAGCAAATACCTCGCCGATCTGCTTCCAGCTGGCCCAGAACCAGAAGTTCGCAAGGGCAATCCAGCTGAAGGTCAGCCCCCGGCCAAGCGCAATGTAGACAGAGTTTTTTGCCAGCGCCTTGTATCCCTTGCGGCCCATTGCGCGTGCCAGGCCCAACTGCCAGAGTTTATTTATCGAGGCGCCTGCGCCAAACAGCAGGCCCAGAAAGATGAACTCAGAGGTGCGCCCATGCCAGACACCGATCAGGAAGAATGTCACGAAGAAGCAGAAGACGCCCAGGAGCGGCTCTAGCGCCAACGAAGATATGCGCCGCATAAGCGCCACGAGCAGCGGGTTATATACATATGTCTTCAGCCAAGTAGAAAGCGTGATATGCCAACGGTTCCAGAAATCGATGAATGAAGAAGCCGAAAAGGGGCGGTCGAAATTCTCCGGCAATCGCACACGCATCAACCGCGCCAGGGCGATCACGATGTCAATATACCCGGAGAAATTTGCATACAGGAAAAACGGGTAAACAACGGCGAGCTTGAAGGCGGCAAACAGTTTGAGCGATGGCGGCAATGGCTGAGACATTTGCGCCAGGGAGTCGCTTCGCACCATGTCGAGCACCAATGCCAGCACGTTGACCTTGAAAAAGCCGCGAATAATGCGCTCCATTTGCAGGCCGATCACACGTGGGCCGAGGGGAATTGGTTCAGGAGCAAATTGATCACGGGCGAATTCGTCGTAGCGTTGAATCGGCCCGGAAAGGAGAGTTGTGAAGTTCAATGTGTAAAGCAGATAAGCGGCCGGCCCGATGTGCTGCTTTTCGTCCCCATCTCCAATCTCGATCAACAAGTGGAGCACGCGAAAAAAGATGTAGGAGAGCCCCAAAGTGAAATAGGGGAAGTGTAGAAAGATTTCATCCGGCAGAAAGGTGTACTTCTTCAGCCATACATAAGCAAAGATCACTGCGAGAAGTACCCACACAAACAGCCTGGACCATCCGCGTTCGAGCAGGATCAGTCCGGAATAGCCCAGAAAGAGAAATCCGGCGAGGGGCAAAAAGACTATTGGATCATGCGCCAGGATGCCAAGAAACACAAGGCTGGCCAACAGAAGCACTATCGAGCGCCAGACGCGCGAGCGGCTGAAGTTTGAAACCAGCGCCGCCGTCAGTCCAAAGAGCACAAACTGAATTGAAGCTGTATCCATGATTATCTTCTGCGCTCAGGAACAGTTCGCCACTGCGCTTCATTCTGTCCCAGCATCGCGATCCTATGCTCCTTCATCAGTTGTTCAACCAGAAAATTGCTGAGCAGAGCTGAGCCAGCCCCATTCATATGCCCATCGACGACATAAAAGAGTTGATTGGCCGCGGGTCCATGCCGGAAGGAGTCCAAACCATCAATGAACTGAATCCCATGTCCCGCTGCAATCCGCCTCAACCTTTCGTTGAAGGCATATGGATCCAATCCCGGAGGAACATTACTCATTGATACCAAAGAAACCTGCGCGAAACTTGGGAGTTCAAGCAGAACCATGGGCACATTTGCGTCGCGCGCTTTCTGCGCCATCTCATCGAGCAAAATATCGTAGGCGTCCAGGCGCTTGTCCCAGGCAGGCGAAAGAGATGTCCGAAGATAGGCGGCACGCTCGCTGCTAAATAGAAACATCCGCACGTAAGTCGAAGGATTCTGAAAGAGAAAATGCAAAGCCGCGATTCCCACGTGGCTGTGCGCGACAAGGTCCTGCACCGCATTGAAGGCGCTATGGGGATCCATCTTATGCCGCAATTGTGCTTGATTAAGTGCCAGCGGCATGGGCTTGTAGCGGTTGGGGACCTCGGAAGGATCCATACGTTCAAGATCGGTTGGACTCACCGCCACGATGAGCAGATCGGGATTGAGCGCGAGGGCCTCGTCGATGCGATGGAAGACACAAATCGGATAACACTCCTCCCGGCCCAGATTCTGGATCTCAACTGGTCTGCCAAGTTCAAGCGTCAATTGCCTTGCCGCGCGAGCAGCGAATGCCTCGTCGTATGCAACAAGATACCCTTCAGCTGCCGAGGCTCCGAGCAGCGAAATCCTGGTGGTTCCGAGAGGTTTTGGGCCGCAGGACTCTCTGGTACGGTATCCGCAATCATTGAACTGATGAGTGACCCATGGGCCCTCGCTGGCTTTGGCGTGAGACGTGCAGTTATGGGAATACCGGAAGACAATCATCGGATCGTCGATCTCGCAGCTAAAGTCATGTACAGAAACAAAGAAGTATCGCGCTGCGCCTTCGGCGGCAAGAAGCAGAACAGCAATGGTGAGCAGACTCAGTAAAGGAAGGATGATCAAGTCCCGTCGCGGCAATTTTGCTTCCTGCGCAATCCCTGGAGCGGGGACATTCGACTGGCTCATGCGATCGACTTCTCCTTTGCCTCGGCAAATCCCTGCGAGATGACCTTCATCGGCGCACGCTCCGGATCCGCGCCCTCGACGACAAGCTCCCACATCGTCAGGCCGGAGTTATCTTCGTGCACCTTTGTGAATCCAAGCCTTTCATAATGATCGATGACCAGCTTGTTGCGGTCGGTAGGACGATAGGTTCCAATCAGCTTGCGGACTCCCCTTGCCCGTGCGTGCTCCAATATCTCGCGCAGCACCATGTGCTCCACTTTGCGTCCCAGCACGCGGCAACTCATAAGCCATGTGTCGATTTCCCATGCCCCGCTTTCGCCCGGCCGACAGATGACTACGCTAATCATGCCGTTATCGCCGAAGATATCCGCGAGGCGCACCTGCAGCGTGAAGACTTCAGGATCGTTCTCCGCCTCGGTCACTTCCGGATCGGTGTATCGGAGCGTGGTCAGATTATATTGGTTGGACTTGTTGATAAGCTGGACGATGCGCGCTCTCCCGGTCGCGTCAAAGGGCTGGAAAGTGATGGTCATATCCAGCGATGCCAGGTATGCGTCCACGCCGCCGACTTGCTTTTGCAGGCCGACGCGTTTGGCATTGTCCTGGTAGAAATCCGCCCGCTTCAGATCCTCACTGGCGAAAGCGATAGCTTCAAAGTAACCGGCCGCCGCGAGCGTTCGAGCGTACCAGGCCGGCTCTTCCGGCAACTCCGGCACAGCGACTTGTGGAAGCAGTTTGCGGACCAGTCCCCGCTCCACCGGATTGTCGTCCAGAAGCACCATTGAATCCAGTCCCAGCGAAAGCTCTTCGGCGATGGCCTGAATGTTGCTGGCCTTATCGTTCCAGTTAGCCTGAAAAACCGCGATGTACTCCAGCTTCAGCAGCATCTCGGGGTGCTTTAGAAATGGCTCACGCGCCACCTCGTCCGTGTTCTTTGAAGACACCGCCAGCACGATTCCGCGTTTGCGCAGATCAAGCGCAAGGCGCTGCACTGCCAGGTGCGCTTCGCCCCGTGCGTCACCCTGAGCGACTTGGATACCCTCCAGACCATCATCCCCAATTACTCCGCCCCAGACCGTGTTGTCGAGGTCCAGAATCAGCGCCTTCTTGCTCCGGCCGCGAATGGCCGCCAGCGTCCGGCCAACGTGGTCGGCATAAAGTGGAATGAATTCGTCTGAGAAGGAAAGCTTCGCCATATTCCACAACTGCGTATTGTGCCAGTCAGCAAGGCCTACCGTCTCAGCAAGCCCGGCCACGTCCAGCAGAATGTCGCCAGAAGTGAGGACAAACTCAGCCAACTCGCGGTTAATGTTGTCGATCAGATTCCTCAGCGTTCCCGGAAGCGCGCGGTCAAGGCTGCCGAATAGCGGCTCAACAGGCGGAGCGAAGTTCTGGAAGATGCAAAGAGCCTTGGAATTAGCTTTGACGCCATTGCGAAGCGCCTGCAAATAGCCGAGAACTCCCTCTACCGTGGCTGAAGAAGCCTCTCTGTCACCCGGTGTGAGTTTCAAAGGTAAAGCTCGATAATCAAGCGCCAGAAGCACTGCGTCCGGCTTTGAGCTATTCACCTTTGAGTCAGGAGTAAGGGCTTCCTGAGCTACTTGGTCGTAAGAGGGTTGAATAACCTCAAGCGCGATGCCATGACGGGCGGCCGTGACCACTAATGCCGGTACGATCAGATCAATCGTCGAGTTACTCAGCACCGCCAGTCTGAATGGCACGAGCGGTTCGAGAGACTTGCCTTCTGAACGTGCTTTTCCAATGGCCTTTGCCAGCTTAGTCAACTGGTTCAGGTCCAGGCCGTGCGAGGCCAGCGCCTGTAGCTCCTTTCCCAGGGGGACGGCCGAATTCCCCAATGCCCGCACCCTTCCTGGAAGCTCCTCAGGCGCTCGCGGCAGCCATTGCAGTTCCGAATAAAGTGCGTTCATTGGTAAATTTCCGTCCCAGTTTCTTCACGCAACACAAATGGCAGTTCGCCCAGATGCTTCGCTCTAGGCCCGCGCTTTGATCAGCTTCACAAGTTCGCCTACATTCTCCAGCTTGCCAATTTCTGAAGTGGAGAACTTGATCTTGAAGGTTCTCTCGACAGTAAGGATCAGACGGATATGAGCGAGACTATCCCAGCCGTCTACATCCTTGGCTGTCAGTTCGGGTTTGAGTTCAATTGAGTCTTCATCGAACACGTCGCGAAATACTTCGGCCAGTCGAGCGTAAATCTGCGGTTCATCCATTCTGGAAAATCACCTCGCGCTATCTTGCAACATGCGAAATTTACCTGCCGTCAGCTCCAGAACTATTGTCTCCTTACGTTGACGAATACGATTGGGTCCGGAATCTCGCTTTTCGGCACCGGTTCCATCGAGTTGCGCGTCTCCCCAGAGGATACTGCCCGGCATCCTGGACGGCAATTACTTATAGAATAACTCTCGGTTGACATTGATCGTACGGTCGACCTAAAGTGCGGGAAAAGCACTTGCAATATCGTATCAGGACTGTGCCGAATCAGCTCACGTATTTGCTGGCTCTTTGTTACAATACAGCGTAGAAATGCACAGGTTGGTTTCAGGCTCCCGTCTCCTTGGAGCCACCTACAAGAGTGGCCCGACGCTGTTTGGGCCATTCTTCTTAAACCAGCCATGTCTGCTCAGGCCATTCACAATGGGATTTGTCTTATCCGTTTTCTATTTCCTCGTGGCATACCTTGGGACAACCACTGTCTTTGGGGTGCTTGCGACCGAAATACATACCGAGGTGATTCTCGCGGCGCTGGTCGCCCTAGTCTCGGTGCCCGCGCTGATGAAGTCATACCTCTTGAAGACGCCCCAGTCGCTGGCTCTGGTCGGGTTGGCGATCGCTGTCCTTCTGTCGATACTTATCGGGTTGCATTGGCCAGGGGGAGCTGTTCAGGCATTTCTTAGTTTTATTCCGAGCGCCTATGCGTACTATCTTGTGTGTCTGCATTTCAATTCGAGAGTGAGATTGCGGATTCTTGTTGTTATGCTGCTGTTTGTCTGTTTGTTTGTGATTTGTCATGGGGCCATCGATCTTGCTCAGGTTGGTTCGCCTGGCGGTGCAGCCCCGACAACAGGGCCAGCGAGCGCTGAAATGGCTCACTGGAGTATGGCTCATCCTTATACTCTCGCAATGCAGAACGATAAAGGAGAAACGTTCTATCGGCTGAAGGGAAGGGGCGAGATCAGCGATCCCAATGACTTTGCCCAATTAATTGTTTGTGTAATTCCGCTGATGTTTTTCTTATGGCGGCAAAAGAAGAAATTTAAAAACACAGTGCTTGTATTATTGCCGGTGTGTGTTCTGTTATATGGGTTATTCCTGACGCACTCGCGCGGCGGCCTGCTGGCCTTGATGGTGGTAGCGGTGCTGGCGGCACGGCGCCGGATTGGCACATTGCCTTCGCTGCTGCTCGGAGGAGGCTTGTTTTTTGCCGCTATGGCCTTGAACTTTACCGGCGGACGGGAGATTTCAATCGAGTCCGGGTCCGGCCGAACGGGTCTTTGGGGTGAGAGCCTTGAATTGTTGAAGACTCACCCGT
>JBAPYY010000243.1:0-2614 GCA_049284975.1 Occallatibacter sp. | reverse complement strand
GTCGCGATATGTTTAGAAACCCTGTGCCTCTCGCAACTACCGAGGATATTTTCGACGCCAAGACAGCCTTAAAACAATTGGCAGCGGCCCAAGAGGTCTTGCGTGTCAGCGAGGCACGCTATCGGACGGCGTTTGAAACCAGCCTTGATGCGATTGCCATCTGCCGCATGGACGACGGCATGTTCGTCGATGTAAACCGCTCATTCTTCGACATCCTTGGGTATCGGCGCGCGGAACTTGTGGGACAAACTTCTGCTGAAACCAGCATTTGGGTTGATCCGGATGGCGAGGATCATTCCCGCGTGTTCCTGGATGTCGCCGGACGCTCGTCGGAGGAAATCAATATTTGGGACGACCCTTCCGATTGGGAGAAGCTGATGGAGATTCTACGGAAGGACTCTGTTTGCCGAGCTTTCGAAGCGAAGCTTCGGAGGAAGAATGGGGAGACCATCTGGGGACGGATTTCCGCATCAGCTATCGAATTGGAAGCTGTTCCTTGTGTCCTGCTGGCGATTCGAGATATAACCGAAGCCAAAGCCGCTGAAGATAAGATCGAAAACCTTTCCTACTACGATCCCTTGACATGCTTGCCGAACCGCAGCCTGTTGCTCGAGCGCCTGCGCCAGTCATTGGCCAACCGGGACGAGCGTAATCGATACCACGCGCTGATGCTGTTCGATCTGGACCAATTCAATCTGGTCAACGACGTTCTGGGCCATGAGGTGGGGGACCTTCTGTTGCAAGAGTACGCTCGGCGCATATTCAGTTGCATTCGAGAGGCCGACGTCCTGGCTCGGTTCAACGGAGACGAGTTCGCAGTGATGCTGGAGGATTTGAGCGAGGTTTCAAAAGAGGAAGCTGCCACACAAGCCCAGTTCATTACTCAAAGAGTGCTTGCTGCTGTTGCACAACCGTACTTACTGGGAGGACGGGAATGCCGCTGCACCGCGAGCGTCGGAATCACGTTGTTCGACAACCGGGACAATTCGGCCGAGGAAATCATCCAACAAAGCGACATCGCCCTCAACCAAGCAAAGAGCGCAGGGCGCAATTGTCTGCGATTCTTCGCTCCCGCCCTACAGGCTGCCGTTAACACGCGCGTAGCAATGGAAGAAGATCTTCGCCGGGGAATTGAAAGAGATGAGTTCGTGCTCTACTATCAGCCGCAGCTGCACAACACCCGCATCATTGGCGCTGAAGCATTGATACGCTGGAAGCATCCGACTCGTGGCCTGGTGCTTCCAGACAAGTTCATTCCGCTGGCCGAAGAGACCGGGCTGATCTTGAAGCTGGGAGATTGGGTGTTGGAGACCGCATGCCGGCAGACTGCTGCTTGGGAACGGTCGAAAGAAATGGACGGCATGACCATAGCGGTAAACATCAGCGCCCGGCAGATTCACCAATCGACATTTGTTGAGAGAGTTCTTTCGACTTTACACCGCACTGGGGTCGATCCTCACCATATCCAACTGGAGCTTACAGAAAGTTCGCTGGTGATTGATATAGAGAGTGTGATTGCGCGCATGTCGCATCTGCGCGGTCACGGGCTGCAATTCTCGGTGGACGATTTTGGCGTAGGTTATTCCTCGTTGTCCTACTTGAAACGACTGCCCCTTGATAAGTTGAAAATTGACAGAGCATTTGTGCGCGACATCCTGCAGGATAAGAGCAGCAGCGCAATTGCACAAGCGATTATCTCCCTCTGCCGCGCTATGAATCTATCAGTGATCGCGGAAGGCGTCGAAACCGAGGGGCAGAGGGAACATCTTGCCGGCCTAGGTTGCCACGCATACCAGGGTTATCTATTCAGCAGGGCCATACCGGCAGGAGAGTTCGAGAGCTTGCTTGCCGACCTTTCAACCGGCAGAAACCAGATAGCCTGCTGAAGGCGTCCAAATTGCGAAGTATACTTCCCACGTTATTTTGCGAGATTCAATATAGATCCTGGTTTTGGATCGCAGTTGAGCCAAATAAGCGCATATTGCGGATCAAGTCTTCGAATCGATCATTGTTCTTTTTCAGGTGGTTACGAACTACCTATCCCCCTCGAACACCCGATCCCGACAAATATGCGCCTTACGTCGCTGAATGAAAGCACGTTAAGGGCCGATAGTAATTTCACTCACGCAGCCTCCCTGCTGTTAGAGCCTCCCGGCCTGTGAAGATTCTTCGTCAGGTCAAATGCAGTGATTGAGACGGAGAGTTGAATGACAAGCGAACGCCCAAATCGTCAAGCTAGCAGCGCCCGGCCAAAAAAAGCCCGCGTGACCAAGAGCCAGGCAGAGCCAGAGCTGTCACCCGGCGCTATCGACGTTGAACGTTCGGGAGGCTGGATGTCTCCCGAAGACTTGCGCGAATCAGCGCTGACTGCCTTGTCTGCAAGCAGCGATGTTGCCCTTAATCTTCAAGGAATCGATTATCTGGATGCGAGCGCACTGCAGATTCTGCTAGCGCTTGATGTGGAAACAAAAGCGCGCGAGCACAATCTTCAATTGACCAACGCCTCTCCGCTCTTGCGGCAGTGGTTTGAGTTTGCAGGAGTGGTTGATCTTCATTTTCGTGACCTGGCGGAGCAGCAATGAACGGATCCGCACAGAGCCAATCAGGCGGATCG
>JBAPYY010000242.1:0-6265 GCA_049284975.1 Occallatibacter sp. | reverse complement strand
ATCATGAGATTACCAAAACCTCGCATTCAAGCGGAACACACGGCTACCACACTGGCTATCAGTTTGATGTGCGGGATAGCAACGGTAATATTGTTGGTCCGAGACATCCGAACGATCCGAGGATGATTGGCGGCGGTAAAGGAGGGATGTTGTTAGGCGATAAAGGCAACGTGCTAAAACCTGGAGAAAGCAGTGTTGATTTTATTTCTCTCGGTACTGTGCTCGATATGAGCGCGCCAGGAACCTACACCGTTCAGGCATCGGCGCACGTTACGAACGATCCCAACTCTGATGTGGTGAAATCCAACATCATCACCATCACCGTCGTGCCACCCGATCCTCCGGCAGACGAACCGAAATGATGCGCCGTACCTGCGCAGATCTCACCCCGTAGGCGCCGACCGTCTCCGGGGCGGGATTTTCTGGAATAGGAAGGGATTCCGGTGCGAATTTCCCTGTGCCTACAAACTCCGCGCTACTCGCGCATGACTTCGTCGCAACTCGCGATCAACCTTTCCCAGATGCGGTCCAGCCAGGCCTCGTGCTCGGGCTTCATCAATACCGAGCGCAGGCAAGTGACCATCTCCGCGCCCTTTGCCGCGTGACTTTCCGGCCCAGACCCAGACGAGGGCTCAAACCAACCGAGCGGCAACTGCACCAGAGCCAGGTGCAAATCCCGTGCGGCGCACGCATCAAAAACCTTTTGCGCCAATTCCGAGGACCGCTCCGGGGTCTCAGCTTTCAGTTTCCAGACCACAATATCCAACTCCGGCGCTCCGGCTGCGAACGGTTGAAAGCGTCCGGTCTGGTCTTCCCTCAGCTTCCGGTCGAGATTCAGAGCTGCGGAGCGGCCGTGCCCGAGGCCTCGAGCGAACTCGCCTCCCGGCACAAGCGGCAAAAGCTGCTGTGTGGCCCACAGAGCCACCGCCGACGCGCCCGCCCGCGAACACTCCAAACTGATTTCGCCCAGGTGCAACTGCTTTGAAGTGAAGTATGTGTAGGGCGAATCGTGCTTGTAAAAGCGCCCCACGGACGGATCACGAAACAGGATGCAGCCGCAGCCATAGGGCTGCAATCCGTGCTTGTGCGGGTCAATCACGATGGAATCGGCCTGGCTGATCGCCGCGAAGGCCCGGCGAGCCGGTTCTGCTAACTGATTCGAAATCAGCCGGAAATAGCCGCCGTACGCTCCGTCAACATGCACGCGGAATCCGTACCGCTCACGGAGCGCCAGCACTTCGTCAAGAGAGTCCACTGCGCCAATGGCCGTCGACCCCAGAGTTACCACCACTGTACCCACATCGCCTTTGCGCAGTTCGGTTTCCAGCGCTTCCATGCTCATGCGCCCGCGATGGTCCGCAGTAATAGACGCATAATCCAGCTTGAGCACTGCGGAGATGCGCTGATGAGTGTAATGCGCTTGATCCGAGCCGACAATGCGTTTGCCCGGCGCCAGTTGCCCGGCCACCCAGAGTGCTTCCAAATTTGCCAGAGTCCCGCTCGAAGTCAGATGGCCCAGGAACTCCGACCATCCGAAGATCCCGGCAATTTCGCCGACCGCTTCAATTTCCATTTCCGAACTGGCCCGGCCACCGTCGCGTGCGTGGTTGTTTGGATTGATGGACATAGCCAGCGCATAGGCAGCGCGCGCCACAGGATGCGGCGGTTTGAGCATCTGACCGGCATATAGAGGATGGAAATAAGGATAGTTGTCGCCCATCCGGCGCGCCACGCCCTCCAGAATCCGCGCCATCGCGGCAGGATCGGCAGCGGACTCGAAGGCCGGCCCAGGGGCGGGCAAAGACGAAAACTGCTGGTCAAGTAGCTCTGTGGCGCGAAACAACAAACCGGGGACAATATCCTGGGGCATGGTAACCTTTCGCGGTAACACCGTAAAGGTACGACGTTAAGGTGTTCCAGTTCAACAAGTTCCAAAAATGCGAAATGGTAAATATGTTGCTGCAATAAACAATTCTTTGTGATTTATTTATAAATTCGATGCTACACTACGTCCAGCGTTAGAACCGAAGCGGGCGCGAGCAGCACTCGCCCAACCAAGCAAGATTCTGCCAGAGGTCCGATTCATCCAGCGCAATTCAAGTCAGGAAATACGAAGACAATGGAACAAGGTACTGTGAAGTGGTTCAATGATGCGAAGGGCTTCGGCTTCATCTCGCGTCAGAACGGCGAAGACGTCTTTGTGCATTACTCTGCGATCAGCTCCAGCGGTTTCAAGAGCTTGCAGGAAGGTCAAGCCGTGCAATTCAACGTGGTAAAAGGGCCCAAGGGATGGCAGGCTGCCGATGTGCAGCCGCTCTAAGTCAGCAGGCCGGATTCCGGCAGAATCTAGCAGGCAATGCGAGGGCTGGGAGAGATGCCGGCCCTCGCGTTGTCTGCGCTTGTTCGCTCGGCGATTTTGCGCGGAATGAATTAGTTGACAGCATAAGGTGACGCGAAGCCATGCGTGAGGCGCGAAAGCCTTCCCGTTTGGCTTGGTAGCCCTGCTGTAGTAGCATGGCCGTCATGCTTACAAAATCCGCCGGCTCGACTGCTTGTTCGAGCTTCGCAGCCGGGTGGTGGACGCCGCGGCTCGCCTGCCCGGTGATTGCCGCTGCAATTGCGCGGCTGGCAATGCTGGCTTTCGCGCTTTTCCGCAATGGAGCCGGCTCTCTATCACTTTCCGACACAACCAGTTATCTCGAACCGGGACGCAATCTGTTGCTGCACGGCTGTTACTTTGCAGACGGTGTGCCGGACGTATCGCGCACGCCGGGATATTCGCTCTTTCTTGCCATTACGAGCCTTGCCGGCCCGCCCGCCGCGGCTCTGGCAAACGTGATCCTCTCAGTCTTCTCTGTGATTCTTGTTTGGAGGCTGGGGCGTAAAGCTTTCAGTGATGAACGCATCGCCATCGGCGCGGCCTGGATTTTTGCTCTTGAGCCGCTTTCGATCACCAATTCCGTCGTCCTGCTGTCCGACACTCTTTTTCTCGCACTCTTTCTACTCGCCATGGAGCGGTTGGCTGTGTTCTTGCGCGAACGCCGTCTGCAGGCGCTTGTGGCGGCCGGACTGTGGCTTGCCGCGGCGACCTTTGTCCGGCCCGTCACTTATTACCTGCCGGTTGCACTGGCTCTGGGATTGTTTCTGGTGTTTGCGCGCGTGCCAGGCTTACGCTGGAAAGCGCCCGCCGTGCTGCTCATCAGCGTGCTTCCGTGGCTGGCTGCGTGGCAGATGCGCAATTGGATCGAAACTCGCTATACCGGATTCTCCAGCGCGGCGGAAGTAAACCTCTACTTCGTTGCTGCAGCCACGGTAACGTCCAGGGTGGAGCATCGCGACTTCAACGCCGTGCGCAGAGAGTCAGGCTATGTCGATTTTGCCAATAACAGCGGACAGAGTTATCTCTTCTCACCGTACCTTGCGAAGCATCCCGAGCAAATTGGATGGAGCCAGGGTCAGCGCCTGGCCTTCATGCATTCTGAATCTCTTCAAGTCATCCGAGCGCATTACAGGGTCTATCTGATCTCGTGTCTCAAATCTTTGCTTCAGCCCATGTTCTACCTTGGCGCGGGATATCAATTTGATCGCCCAATGTATCCGGAAAGCCCAGGGCGTGTCGCGGGCTTTGCGGATGCTTCCCCGTCGAAGTGGGGGAAACTGATATCGACGGCGGACCCATCGGTTGTAGCTCAGAAGGTTGCCTTAACGTTTGTCCTTCTTGTGCTTTATATCTTCGCTGCGCTGGGAGTTCGCAACATCGGCATGCGCAATGTGTGCCTGTGGCTGCTGCTTGCGACTTCACTTTATTTTCTGGCCGTCACAGCGGCGATGGGCGGATTGGGAGGAGGCGCGCGCTATCGGTTGCCTGTCATGCCCGCAATATGCATTCTTGCATCCGCGGGATTTTGGCGTGCGAAGCCAATCGCGCAATAGATATGCACCCTGATCGTCTCCGGGAAAATCTAAGCGATTCCGCGCCGCGGCATGGTTGATTCGCCTTTATTTGCCTGGAAGTTCGCTATAGTACGATGGTCGTTATGAGCATCGAATCGAAGGGCTCCGCCGTTAATCGGTGCTCAGAGAATGAATGGTGGACGGCGCGGCTTGCTGGGCCGCTGATCGCCGCTGCCATTGTGCGACTCACGCTGCTGGTTGTAACACTCGCCCGGTCCGGGGCCAGCGCGCTTATCAGCCCCGATACAGCCTCTTATCTCGAATCGGGACGCAACCTGCTATTGCATGGCCGCTTTGTTGCCGACGGCGCGCCTGATGTTTTGCGCACACCGGGATACGCGTTTTTTCTTGCCGTAACCAGCCTTGCGGGCTTACCGGCAGCGGCTTTGGTAAACGTGATTCTTTCAGTATTCTCCATAGTTCTCGTTTGGAGATTGGGCCGCGCAGTCTTCGACGATGGCCGCATCGCGCTCGGCGCCGCGTGGATATTCGCTTTTGAGCCGCTTTCGATTGTTAATTCCGCACTCCTCATTTCGGAGACTCTTTTTCTGGCGCTTTTCCTGCTGAGTCTGGAGAGGCTTGTCGCGTTTTTGCGTGAAAGAAATTTGAGAGTGCTTGCGGAGGGTGGGCTGTGGCTTGCTGCAGCAACATTTGTACGTCCTGTCACTTATTACCTTCCAATTGCACTGGCTGTGGGATTGTTTGCAATGTTTGCCCGCGAGCAAGCCATCCGCTGGAAAGCGCCAGGCGTGCTGCTGCTTTCCGTGTTGCCGTTGCTGGCCTCGTGGCAGATTCGCAATTGGGCCGAGACTGGCTACACTGGGTTCTCAAGCGTCTCCGATCTCAACCTGTACTACTTTATTGCTCCCGAAGTGGCAGCCCAGGTCGACCACCGTAAGTACATCGATAAGCGCAGTGAATTAGGTTATGACTGCGCTTTGGGTTGCGGCGAGCGGCTCTATCTCTATCCACGCTATCTCGCTTTCCATCCGGAACAAACCGAATGGAGCCAGGGGCAACGCCTGGCATTTATGCATTCGGAAGCGCTCGGTGTTATCCGGCCGCATTCTGGTATTTACCTGCGCCTGTGCTTTTCGCACTTGCTTGTGGCGCTATTTGGCCCCGGCACGGGTTCTCTCAGGCACTTAGTTTCTCCTGAAGACTTCGCACAAATGAGCCACGTGCTTGCCTATTCGGATCCGGTACACGCAGAGATTGCGCTCGCTAAAACATATCCGTGGATAGCGGCAGAGAAGGCCGTTTTTGTGGCCGCGCTGTTTGGACTCTACTTGTTTGCGGCACGGGGAATTCTTCGCGGTGGAATGGACCGCTCGTGTTTATGGTTGCTGTCAGGGACGGCGATCTACTTCTTCGTTATCTCCGCGGCGGCCGGGGGCGCGGGGGTTAGTGCGCGTTATCGCTTGCCAGTGATGCCCATCGTATGCGTTCTTGCGGCTGCGGGATTTGTGCGCTCCGTAAAGACTGCGCAATTGCTTCGGAGGCTGGCTACAGCTTCGGCCCGCGCCGGCACGGTGCGCGACGATTTTGTGCGCCGCCTGCAATTGACGGCCGGAAGTCACTCAAACCGATGAGTTTCGTCCTGCACATTTTGAGCTTCAGGCGTTTCATTGAGCAGATCATGGGCAGAATCGGGTACTCTTGTGTGGGGATAATATGCGCGCTGTTCACTTCCTTCACGAGTAACTTATTCAATGCCAATAAGTAAGAATATGACCGAGCAGACGGCGATCATTATCGGAGCAGGCCCCGCAGGACTGACGGCCGCAATCGAACTTCAACGGCATTCCGAAATCAAGCCCATCGTGATCGAGGCCAGCCAGCAGGCCGGCGGCATCTCGCGCACTGTCCGATACAAGGGCAACCGCATGGACATCGGCGGCCACCGCTTCTTTTCGAAGTCGGATCGCGTAATGCGCTGGTGGCTGGAGATGATGCCCGTCGAAGCTGGCTCAAGCGGAGACGGCCAGCTCCGCTACCAAAATCAGCAACAAGATATTCCACCGGCTACCCAAGCGCACGATCCTCACACAGAGGACCTGGTCATGCTGGTCCGCCAGCGCAAGAGCCGCATCTATTATCTCCGCCGTTTCTTCGACTATCCCATCAGCCTGACGGCGGCGACATTCAAAAATATGGGCCTAGTCCGGACCGTTCGTTGCGGCATTAGTTATTTACGCTCGGCCTTGCTGCCACAGCGCGAAGAACGCACGCTCGAAGATTTCATCATCAACCGCTTCGGACGGCAGCTCTACCTGACGTTTTTCAAGTCGTATACGGAAAAAGTCTGGGG
>JBAPYY010000241.1:0-2322 GCA_049284975.1 Occallatibacter sp. | reverse complement strand
CAGGCCGGCCATAACGCTTGAGGTATGTGCGCTTCTTGGCCGCAGCCAGAGCCGTGGTTTCCGTGGGGTCGATGCTCACGACGACGATGTTGAAGTCCTTGCCCGGCGTGAATCGCACCATCTGCAGCGCGCTGGTGAGGCCGTTCAGTTCCTCGGAGCAAAGCATGGGGCACTGGTAGTAAACCAGCGCGAGAATCGCGGGCTTCTTGCCGAAGTAATTCGCGAGCGGGACCTCTTTGCCGGCGTCGTCGGTAAACGTAAGATTGAGCGGCAACTGCGTGTTGAGATGCTGATCGATACCCACGCCGTTGAGGACCGAGGGAGCCTGATCTCCGGTCTGGCCGGCCTGCTTGTCGCCGTAGCTTGAAACCTGCGCAAAAGTGAGCGGCGCGGCAAGCGAGAGAAGCGTAGCCGCGGCAATCAGCCCGGCGCGCCTCGCGCGTTTCGTGTTTCGGTCTGTGTGGCTCACGATTCTCTCCTTTCTCGAACCCTTGCGGCCGGTTTTGTGGAGCGGTTGGCTCAAATTTTCAGGAACATCTGTCCTTCAACCAGCCGGGATCGGATGTTCCCTCAGGGGCTAAAGCCCCCGCACTTCCTTGCTACTTTGTTCGGCACGGCTAAAGCCGTGCCCTTTCAAAACTGCCTAAGCTCTTTCGTTCTTACTGCGTGTCGCCTTGCTCGTACGCGGTGCGGGCAAATCCATTCGTCAGCGGCACGGTAACCTTGGGCGTGCTGTCTCCAGTCATAGGCGGCTGAGTCTGCGCCGGCTGTGCTACCGGCAGTCCGCGTTGCGCGATCAACTCCATCGCACGCTCAATCGGAATCCGAACCTGGCCCTTGGACTGATCAACCCATGTGTAGTTGTCGAGCAACAGGTCTTCGCGTGCGTGCAGATTGGCGATGTCCTGGTTGCCGTCGTCGGTCTGCACACGCGGCGTGGGAAAGCTCTGCGTGATCTCGGCCATCTTGTTCTGCAGTTCGGGGCTTGAGGGCAAATTACCAAGCTGGCGTACGTCAACAGTCTTCGTCCACTTGCTGTTCGGCCCGTCTTCCTTATTCATGTGCGCGTTGAGAACCCCGCCAATGACGTAGCAAATCCCGCCGCAGGCCGCGACAAAGCCCAGCAACCCGACAAGAAACACTGCGATTCCGGGAACGCTCGCGTCGCTCGCTTCGTAACCCAGCGAGAGATCGATCTCTTCGGGCTCCTGGTCCGAATTGGGGCCGTGTTGGTTAGGCGTGTGCATGTTCGGGCTCCAGGATCTCCGCCAGATGCGGATCGTTCACCTGCACCACTGGCCGCGTCTTGAGCTGGATGCAGAAATAGGCCAGCCAGAAGGAAAACAGCGCGGCCGGCACGGCAATGTATTCGAGAATTCCCCACGAGAAGTGGAGATTGCGCGCCGCGTCGGGGAAGTTCGGCTCGATGAGCCAGAACATGTCGAAGGCACGCGCGAAAACCATCCACTGGCAGACGCGCACCAGGCGCTTCTTGTTGCGCTTCAGGTCGCGCGAGAGCAGCATGGTGAACGGAATCACCCAGTGGAAGATGAAGTCGAGGGTGATGATGATGCCCCAGCTTCCCCGGATGCGATCCAGATACCAGTTGATCTCCTGCGGCAAATTGCCGGACCAGATGATGAGGAACTGGCCGAAGTTCAGATAGATATTGAGCATCACGAAGGCAAACGCGAGCTTGCCCAGGTCATGCTGCTCGGTCTGGCGCAGAATGGTTTTGAAAGGCTCGGCCTTCGAGAGCGAAATCGCAACGATGATCGAGAAGGCCAACACCAAGTAGCCCTGGCCCACCAGGAACAACAATCCGTAGACCGTCGAGAACCAGGTAATGTCCATCGACATGACCCAGTAGATGGCGCAGGCCGTCATGGTGACGGAGTAAATCAGAATGCCGGGGCCGCTGATGTTCTCGAACTTCTTGATCCAGTAGGGCGTGTTCTCGGGAATGTCGGCTTCGCGCTTGAGCGCAAGCGAGTTCAAACGCCATGAGTAGTACGCCCAGATCGCAAAGCAGGCGATGCTGACAATCCAGAACGTCTCCGGATTCAGCATAGGCCGCTTGAAGTTCAGGCAGTGGGCCTGCATTTCGTTGATCCAGTGGTTGTTGAGCGCCTGCTCGGTCGCTTCTTTCGTGGTGTATACCGCCCACAAATAAAGCTTCTTGTCGAAGATGCCAATCACGAGGAAGTAGACGAATGTGATGGGCCAGGTGCGGCTGAGCGCTTCGAGAGGGCGGCGCAGGAGCAGTCCCCACTTGCCGCCGGAGCAGTACTGCACCATGAGCAGAGCCAGTCCGCCGATGGC
>JBAPYY010000240.1:0-4421 GCA_049284975.1 Occallatibacter sp. | reverse complement strand
GGTTTTGCAAGATGTATCCATTTTTTTGGTTGGGGTTCCGCTTCTGCGTCCGACCCAGAGCGCGGAGAAGAGAAGCCAAATTCAGTTGGGAGCGAGGAAGCGCTCCGCGCGGTGCAAGCAAACTGCAAACGCTGACGTGAGACAACTGTCTTGGCTGTCCTTGTGTGACCGGATGCACCTATAGTAATTGTCCCGCAAAGGCGTAAATAAGGCCTGCGGAGACTGCACGGTTTCGGCTCGTGCGCGTCCCCGTCGGGGGGGCATCAGATCGTCGTCTTGGTTCTTAGCAATGATCTAAATCTCAATGTCAGATGGGGGTTAATTCGTATGAACAGAGGAAAGATTTCTTTTGCGAAGCGAACGTTCTTTGCTGCATTTGCCGTTGCATTGGGTCTTGCGCTTCTCTCGGAAGGGCACGCGCAAAAACTTGGAACCGATGCGAACCCGCCGTCGGGTCTGGCGGGGGTGAACAGTTCAACGATTGAGGGCACCGGCTTTCCGTCTGGCACCATCACAGGCGCCACGGTTAGCTTTGCTTCGAGTTGTGGCGGAACCGTGCTGGCTACGACTCCGACGACAAGCGTTACTACCGAGGGAGCGATTCGCGAATTCGGATTCGCGATTCCTTCATCGCTAAAGACTGGTAGCTATTATGTGACAGTTGCGGGAACCGCGGGAACGACGGCCTTTAATACTGCAAGCGTTCCGAGTTGTTCACAGATTCAGGTCACTGCCACTTCGACCACACTTGCGGCTTGCGTTCCTACTAGTTCGCTGGCTGTTACGGCGGGAACCAATGTCGATGTCTTTATCCCAAACGGTTCATGGGATTACGGAACAACTGGAGTCTTTAGAGTGCCGCTCGAAGGCACTGATCCTCCATTGACCTTCACCACACCCGGAACTGTAAACTCCTGCGCAGCGAATTCGGTCACTGGCGAGGTGGTGTGCACTGAGAACACCACTAACGTAGACCTCATCAATGGGTCCAAGCTCACGACCATCACCGATGGCGCCAATAGATACGTCTCGTTTACGGGCGGTGACTGTGAGAGTTGCGGCGTCGCCATCAACGCGTCGAACAACACGGCAGTTATCGCAGGCGGGTTTACAGGAGGCACCGACGGCTATGGAGTTCAGACGCTGAATCTTGCAACCAATACGTTCCTTCCCGCGAGTCCGATCGACTCTGAGATTTCCGAAGACATTTCAATCGACTCCAGCCGAAACCTTTTGCTGTCACCCGGTGAGAATGGAACTTACGACCTCCTTCAAATCGGAAGCGGCGGCTCATTCACAGAATACGAGAACTATGTCGCCGGTCTGGGCGGGGGCGGTACGTTGGATTCGGCTGCCGAGGATTGCACCACCGGAATCGCGATGTCCGCCAGTGAGTTCACTGACTACATCTACATCACCGATCTGACGCAGACTAAGTTCACCGCCGGTACACCTGGAACCTGGACCGCTCCAATGCAAATTGTTGATGTGGGCAATCCGGCGTATGCAAGCTTCGCGATTGACGGAGATTCGTTCTCCGCAGGAACTTCTGGAATCTCAGTGGCGCCGGGCACCAATCACCTTGGCGTAGTCACGGGCGAGTTCGGCGGCAGCTCGTACTCAGTCCTCCAGCTTCCTTCCACATCGGGCAGCGGCACACCTACAATCGTTGACTATGCGTATGTGACTTCGATGCCGAATACCCCCGATGGCAAAGCGTTCGGCTCTGGCTCCGACCCCCATACCGTAACCGCCTACACTAGCCCGAATACCAGCAAGTCCTATGCTGTGTTTGCGGACTGGGGAAGCGGATACGGCAGCGCGCCTCCCACTTACGTCGCGAGAGTCGATTTGGCATGCGTCTTAGCTCTCGCCCGAGCCTCCGACGGTCACACCGTCTCAGCAAGTACCGCGCCGTGCACGACCTACGTGGCAATTCCATAAACCGAGGTTGTTGACTCTGATTTCTGGGGTGAAGATGAGGGAGGTTAGCCTCCCTCATCTTCATTTATGTGTGAGCAGCCTGACTCCTCGTGAGAAAATGCACAGCGTGGTGTAGGCAAAGGCTTCCTGCAAATGTTGGGCGGCAGATTGGATAGAGTTCGCTCGCTTGTATTGGTTGTTGCAGCTCATTAACGCAGCGGAATTATGCGGGCTTGTGTCATACGATCTTGAAAGATGAGGGGCAAGAAATTGAAAGAGCTACGACTTACAGGGCTGATAGTAATCTTGCTTACCGCCCTCGCGGGCAGCGTTTCGTATACCTCGACGAATCCCACGGCAAAGCCGAGGGTTCATACCTACTACATAGCCGCAGACCACGTGCAATGGAACTATCGTCCAGGCCCCAAGATCTACGTGCCAGTTGGAGAACGCGAAATCAATCCCGCCCCGCGCATCAAATCGACGATTTACCACAAGGCTGTCTATCACGAATATACCGACGCAACTTTTGCAACTCTTAAGCCGCGCCCTCCCGAGTGGGAGCACCTCGGGATCTTGGGACCTGTGATCCGCGCAGAGGTTGGAGACGTTATTAAAGTAGTCTTCAAGAACAACCTTGGCGTGCCCTGCAGCATGCATCCTCATGGGTTGGCTTATGACAAGGAGTCGGAGGGTGCTTACTACGGCGAGGCGCCACTGGTTCCCCCTGATTCCTCGCATAAGGGCGATGCGGTGCCACCCGGCGAGGTCTTTACCTATACGTGGACCGTACCCGAGCGCGCTGGGCCAGGCCCGATGGACCCGAGCTCGATTCTGTGGATGTACCACTCCCATTTCAATGAGTCCAGGGACATGAATTCAGGCCTCTTCGGTCCGATCATCATCTCGCGAAGGGGCTCGACGAAGCCAGATGGGACACCGAAAGATGTAGATCGCGAATTTGTAACAGCTTTCGCAGTCTTCGACGAGAGCGCCAGCGCGTATTTCATGGCTAATATCGTGCACGATCAGAAGTATTCAGGAAGAGATATTGCAAATCCAAATTTCTCCAAGGCGCTTGAGTATTACACGATCAATGGATTCATTGGCGGTACGCTGCCAGGCTTGACCATGAAGAAAGGGGAACGAGTTCGATGGTATCTACTGGCCAACAGCAATGAAGACGACGTGCACGCGCCGCATTGGCACGCAGCCACGGTCATCGCCAACGGCATGCGCACTGATACCATTTCACTGATGCCGATGGGAATGATGGTAGCCGACATGATCCCTGATGAGGCGGGCCGATGGCTTTTTCACTGTCATGTCAACGATCATTTCGATGCAGGAATGTATGCCGTCTATACGGTGACTGAGTAAGTCGCTTGATCGGGCCTTCAACGGTTTCGCCTTCCGATTCTCAGAGGCTACTTAACCCCCTCAGCCTTTGGCAGGGCACGCCCTTGTTCAACTGCGAAATTGATTGCGGCGTGGTAGCGCCCGCCGCGTTCAGACAAGCAGACGCGCAAGACAACCCTCGGAGTCACACAGCAACGAGTAGGCTTTCAGCAAATCGCCATTCACTGTCTACCCATTGCGCAACGCACTCGAAGCCTGTTCGCCTGCCCATTTCTGCAGGTTCGTTCCTCCCATACTTGTGACAACTTTCAGTCCAGATTGTCTCGTCGCATCGAAGCATGTAACTGGCTTCGTCAATGGTGACGGTCTGGGTTGCAATAGAGCGGAGATGCATCTCAATTCGGCGCTCGCTGGCATTGTAGAGGGCAGCGTGCTCGAATTTGGATAAGTCGAAATTTCCTCCAAGTTCCCGGTTGATGCGCGCTAGAAGGTTGCGATTGAAGGTCCCGGTCACGCCGAGAGAGTCATCGTAGGCGGGAATGAGTTGAGTCAATGGTTTCTCAAGATCCGTGCCGAGAAGCAGCGTGTCGCCAGGCTCAATCGCCTGACGAATCTTTCGCAGAAACTCCTCGGCTGGCCCGCGATCGAAGTTGCCGATCGAACTTCCCAGAAACAGCACCACAACAGCATCGCCGGGTTTGCGGCGAGCCACCGCCTTGCTCAAGCCGTCAAGGTACTCAGTCTCAAACCCCAGAATGCTGATGTGTGCTAAATCATCAAGTTCGCGCTCGCAACTCACCAAAGCTGAAGATGATATTTCAATAGGACAGTAAGTCATAGACTTATGGTGGGCAAGTGCTTCGAGAATCTGGCGCGTCTTTCGGCCGCTGCCGCTTCCAAGTTCAACCACCATGCCATGCGCCGTGAGATGCTCAGCTATATCGTCTGAGTGCTCGCGCAGAATCCGTTCCTCCGCCCTCGTCAGACCATACTCGGGAAGCCGAGTGATAGCTTCAAACAAAGCGGAGCCGACGTCGTCGTAAAGATACTTTGACGGCAACTGCTTTTGCCCGAATTGTTCCAGCCCATTCCGCACGTCCTCGGCGAATGAGTTTACGGTTTGTGTCGCTCCATCACGA
>JBAPYY010000239.1:0-2014 GCA_049284975.1 Occallatibacter sp. | reverse complement strand
GCTTTGGGTCTGTGCTTGAGCAACGCCATCGTCATATCGCCCGTGCCGCAGCAAATGTCGAGCACAGCCGCATCGGGATTGGCGAGCACCGCGCGAAATTGCCGCGCAGCGCGCCACCACCACAGCCGGTCAACATTGGCCGAGAGCACATGGTTCAGCAGGTCATATCGCGGCGCAATCGAATCGAACATCTCCCGCACAGCCTGCGCCGCGCTGGCTTCATCGGTTGCTCCCTGCGGTTTGGCTCCAGTGGTTGTCATCAGGAATGGCGCTCCGCAGCCTGCGCCAGTATGTAGCCCACCGCGGCCTCCAGCTCGGCAGGCGTCACGTCTTCCACCACGCCCGCATCGCCGATGCCCACTGGTAGCACAAACCGCGTCACCCCGCCGACGTTCTTCTTATCGCCCACAGTGGCAGCCACCACCTTCGGGACGCGCAGCTTCAAGGCGGGCAGCGGGCCATAGAGATGAATCAGGTTCTCTAGCCGCTCGAACTGCGCGCGAGAGATCGTTCCCCGCTGCCGAGCCAGATGGAGCGCGGCCACCATGCCCCAACCAACAGCTTCGCCGTGCAGCAGCAGTTTATAGCTTGTCGCTTGCTCTAGAGCATGACCCACTGTGTGGCCAAAGTTCAGAATCATGCGCAAGCCTCGCTCGCGCTCGTCCTTGTTCACCACCCCAGCCTTCATGCGGATCGACGCGGCAATCACCTTTTCCAAAGATTTGGGATCGCGCCCCAGCACGCTGTCCGCGTGCTCTTCCATAAAGCGCACCAGCGCGCGGTCACGAATGATTCCCGCCTTCACGCTCTCCATCAGCCCGGCGCGCAACTCGCGCTCCGGCAGTGTCGCGAGCACTCCGATGTCGGCAAAGACGGCCAGAGGATGATAGAAGCTGCCGACCAGATTCTTGCCCTCGGGCAGATTCACGCCCGTTTTGCCGCCTACGGACGAATCCACCTGCGCCAGAAATGTCGTGGGAACCTGCACATAAGGGATTCCACGCATGAAAATCGACGCCAGAAACCCGCCCACGTCGCCCACAATTCCGCCGCCAAAGGCAATTAGCAGGCTGCCGCGATCTCCGCTCGCTCGCGCCATCTCCCGCAGCATGGTTTCCACGTTTTTGATTGTCTTTTGCTCTTCGCCGGGCGGGAGAAACAGAACAATCGGTGGTGTGTCGAAAGAAGATTGGAAAGCTTCGCCCCATAATCCCCAAATGGGCGCAGAACTCAGCACAAAAACCCGCCGCGGCAACTTGCCTGCAACCCGTTCGATGCGTCGGGCGAGCGTCTCCACCAGCCCGCTGCCTGCCACCACGTCGTATTTAGCCGAAGGTGTCTCTACTCGTATAGTTTGCACAGTACCTTAATCCTAAAGCACTGCTGAACGGGGGGAGGGGCTGCTTAGTTCTTTAAACTGAGGCCCTGTATAAGCTCTCAACTCGCCTTTCGCATCTCTTCCCGCAAGACGCGTCGCAGCGTTTCTTCCAGCTTGGGCGCTTTGCCTTCCAGATGGTGACGCAGGGCTTCGTTAATCAGCGTCTGATAGCCCGTTGCCCCGCCCGATGCCTCGGCCTCTTTCAAGAAGTGATCCACCACATCCTCGTCCAAACGGATTGTGATGCGCGTCTTACCGCGCGGCTCCGGCTCCGCGGCGGCGATCCGTCCTCGCTTGCCCTGGCTGAAATCGTATCTCTGTTTCATCTCGACTCCTCGTATTGGCTACGCTCGTGCGCTTCCGCCAGCCGCGCGGAGATGATGCGAATATTTTTGCCGCGATAGCTGTAAACCACCACCAGGACCCGTCCCTTCACGCCCGTTCCCATCGAGACAAACCGCTGCTCGTTCGGGTCCGACTCGTTGTCCGTGATGGTAATTGCATCATCGTCCGCGAAGACCGGCTCTGCCTCTGAAAAGCGGACGCCATGTTTCGCGAAATTGGACTCCGCCTTGCGAACGTCCCACTCGAAGTCCATGCTGTCTCCATTATATGCACATTTTGTGCATACAGTGC
>JBAPYY010000238.1:0-4989 GCA_049284975.1 Occallatibacter sp. | reverse complement strand
CCCACAACGTGGATCCGCTGCCTCCGACTGGATTTCGGCTCTTTGGATTGGGCGGCAAGAAAAAGACCGACGAAAAAGCAGCGCCGTCGGCGGCCAAATCTGCAGCGGTCTCGTCTTACGCTCCCGGCAGCGGTCTCATCGAAGAAGAGACCATTGAGGAAGAGGAATTTGACGCTCCTCGCCACTCGCACCGTGCCAAGGGCGGCGACCACGAGTCGGACGACTTTGAAGAGGAGACACTGCCCAATCAGCTTCGCACTGGCGACCTCGGAGAGATGCTCCAGGAAGCCCACCTCGACCATCGCATCCAATTGAACTTCGACGAGAAGAATGGCGACGAAGAGAGCTTTGACGATGAGGACGAGGAAGAGCCTGCAGCAGGAGCCCGGCCGGCAGCCGGAGTTGTGACCCAACAACGCCCGGATAGAAATGCACGCGGACGCCGTGGGCGCGGCGGCGTGGCGACGCCGGGCGCGCAAGGCGGACAACCCGGACAAGGAAACAGAGGGCGCGGAATGTCGCGCCGCTCGATGCAAACCTCCGACCTGCCGATCATCAGCGATTTGCTGAAATCGGGCCAGGAGATTCTGGTTCAGATCGCCAAGGAACCTATCGCAAAAAAGGGCGCGCGCATCACTTCGCATATCGCACTGCCGGGCCGCTTTTTGGTCTTCATGCCCACCGTCTCGCACATCGGAGTGAGCCGCAAGATCGCCTCAGATGAAGAAAGACAGCGTCTGAAGCGGATTCTCGTTCACGAACGCGGCGAGGCCTCCGGCGGATTCATCGTGCGGACCGCGGCCGAAGGCGCATCGGAAGAGGATTTGCGCGCTGATCTGCGCTTCCTTCTGCATCTGTGGGCAGAGATCAAGGAGCGTTCCGACACTTCGAAATCTCCGGCCCTGATCTATCACGATCTGTCCCTCATCGAGCGCATTCTGAGGGATCAGGTGAGCTCGAATTTCTCGAGCATCTGGGTCGATTCTGAGGCCAATTACGAACGCATAGTCCGCTTCCTGAACCGCTTCTCGCCATCGCTGGTGCGTCGCGTCAAGCTTTATACCAAGGAAATTCCGCTCTTCGAGCACTTCGGCATTCAAGACGAAATCACCAAGGCTCTCAACTCAAAAGTCTGGCTCAAAAGTGGCGGCTCGATTGTCATCAACCAGACTGAGGCGCTGGTGGCCATCGACATTAACACGGGCAAGTACGTGGGCAAGTCGGCACGCCTTGAAGACACCATCGTCAAGACCAACCTCGATGCCGTGCCGGAGATCGTGCGTCAGATTCGCTTGCGCGATCTGGGCGGGATTATCGTCATCGACTTCATCGACATGGACGACCGCAAGAATCGCTACAAAGTGATGGCCGCACTGGAAGAAGCGCTCAAGAGCGACCGCGCCCCGACCAAGGTTCTGCAGTTCAACGACTTTGGCCTGGTCGCCATCACACGCAAGCGCGTGAAACAATCCTTGGAGCGGACGCTCTCGGTTCCCTGCCCCACCTGCCAGGCCACCGGCATGGTCAAGAGCCCGACCACGGTCTGCAACGAGATTTACACCGAGCTGCGCAAGATGAAGAAGCACTTCGAAAGCGCCGATGTCCTGTTGCGCGTGAACCCGGAGACGGTGAAGGTGCTCAAGGCCAACAGCGGAAGCTGGCTCGTCGAGTTTGAAGAACTGACAGGCAAGAACATCCTCATCAAGAGCGACGCAACCCTGCATCCCGAGCAATTTGACATTCAGGGATAAGCGCTGCAACATGATGTAAATACCGAAGGCCGGAGCGACGCTCCGGCCTTTGGTGTATCTGCTTCGATTAAACAAGCCCATTTCACCGAATCACATGAATCGGTACGCCCACCTTTAGGTTTTTCCAAGCCTGTTCGGTGGTATAGACCGGGGCCTTGAGCGCAATCGCCAACGCAAGGCAAGAGCGATCTCCCAAGGGAAGACCAAGCTTCTCCGTCTTGGCGATCAAGCCGCCTGCGATCTTCGCCTGTTCGCTTGTGAAGGGTTCTGCCGCCAGGACCAGCGAGAGGGCGTCCTCCCACGCTTCCTCTGGAATGTACCCCTTTTTGACGAGTTTGGATTGTACTTCGGCGAGATTCACCGTGCTGGCAACGGCATGATCTAAAATTTCGTCTGTCAACTTCTCGGTGCCTGGTTCCTGAAAAACAATCGCTAGAATGGCAGAGGCATCCAGCACAATCTCATTCATGCCTGGCGGCCTCGCGCCGTTCCGCGCTCAATTCGTCGGAGACCAGAGTTCCCGGTTTGACGTACCGGCTCGCACGCTCCTGAACGCGCTGAATTCGGCTTCGCAGCGTAGAGGCTCGCACTTCGCCATCCACCACGCGCAACTCCAGAACACCGCCCTCGGCGATTCCCAACGAATTTCGAATAGCCGCCGGAATAACAACACGGCCCTTTGCGCTTACACGCACCCGCGCCTGAAGCCCCCCAACCTCGGCGCGCTTTGCGCGCCCTCTGGGCTTTGTGTCTTCAGTAAATCTTGCGCGTGCCAAAGATCCCATGATTTCCACCTCACTCCATTAGTGACACTAATATACAATCGTGGCACCGCTAAGTAAAGTGGCATGATCTACAGAATCCCCAGCACCCTGAGCCGCACCAACCCGCCGACGAATACGCCGATGGGCGAGATGGCCACAAGCACCAGCGCGAACCAGACGGGATGCTTGCCGCGGGATTGGAGGACACTCAGCGCGGAGAGCGCCAGAAGCACGAGCGCGAGCGCCAGCACGTGAATCAGCGGGTTGGCCGCGGCAGCCCACGCGGTCACGTAGCCGCCTGCTGCCGCAGAGAGAAACGCGGAGCCGAGGTTGACAATGGCGTAACCGGGTTGCAGCTTGGCATCTGTTTCAGCCCAGCTCGGGACCAGGCGCGCGATAAGCGCCGTCAGCGTAGTTACAAGCGCCAAGGTAACGGCAAAGCCGGAGGCGAGCGCGAGAAATGCGTGCAGAATTACCAAGGCAGTTTATTCCCTTCCGGCTGTGCACCAACCTCGCCCCGTTCAATGCGTTCCAGAAAGGCTCTCGCCAGCTTGCGTTCGCCGGGGTTGCTCTCGCCATGAATGGAGCACAAATCAAGGAATTCATCGCAGAGTGCATTGCGTTCTTCCTGCTGCGCCAGAACCGCTTGCAACGCAAGGCCAAGTTCGCGCAGGCGGGCCGCTTCCGGCCATCCGCTGGCTTCGCCCTCATCGCCCAGCAGAGCAACGTCGCCAAACAGCCCCTTGCGGCCACGAGCGCACTCGTCGAGGCAGGCCATCAATTGCTCGCAGAAGGCTTGTTCGAGCATCTTCAACTGGTCGGGTTCCATTTCGTCGCGCGGGTCCATTTTCTCTCAATCCTATTGTTAAAGCGGCACAGGAGGTATGCAACCAGCCTCATGGACTCGGTGGCGGCTGTCAAGTGGGGCGACAACGACTCGTTAATTTTCGGCTACTTGCCAAACTTGCCGATTGAATTTCCCTGCAATTTGGCCTATGCTAAGGATGCAGACGAATTTGTCCGCCTGAGTTGCCGTGAGCACACCGGCTGGCGGAGAGATGAGTGGGCTTACAGCCCACTTTTTATTTGCGGAAAATTTCCCGGATTTTGGGGGCATTTCCCCCGGTTTTGGGTTTAAATGGGGCTGAATTTGCATGAGATGGCCCTGGTGAGATGATTCGCCCTTTGGCCAGGGTCCCCAACGACGGGTCCTTGTCGTTAGGGTGGTTGAGCGGCGTGGAAACGATGGCGGCAAAGCTGGAAGAAATCCGATTGGCAGCGGCGCGGGTGGCCGCTTCGCACGGACTGGACCTGGTGGATATTGAGCTGGTTGGTCCGTCGAAAGAGCGCGTTCTTCGCGTTTTCCTTGAGAAGAATGCCGAGGGCCGTGAGCGGTTGAAAGCGGCGATTGCTGCTGAAGCGGCCGGGGATGGAACGAGCGCCGGGGCTGCGATCAAGGATTTGCCAGAGCGACTGGTGAAGGAAGTACGGGAAGGCACGCTGAGCCTGGAGCAGTTTTCGGGCATTACGCACGAGGATTGCGCAGCTTTCAGTCGGGATTTTGGCGTGCTGCTGGATGTGGAAGACCTGGTTCCGGGAGCGGAATACACGCTTGAAGCTAGTTCTCCGGGGTTGGACCGCAAGTTGACCCGGCGAGAAGATTTTGAGCGGTTTTTAGGAAGCCTGGTGAAGGTGCAGACCTTTGAGCCGGTCCGCAACAATCGACACTGGCAGGGACGGCTGACGGCCAGGACTGGGACCGGAGCCGGCGAAAACATTACGCTCGACCTGAATGCGGTCAAGCAGAACAGCAAGAGCCGGAAGGCCGGCGTGAGTGCGGTAGAGATTGCGCTGAACAACATTGAGAAGGCGCAATTGGTGCCGGAGATTTAGGGAATTTGGTTTCCCACCCTGGCCGCAAGAACAAGAGCGCGGCAAGGATGGGGCACCCAATCATTGATTCGTGTTTGTGGCATCCCAGGTCCGAAAGTCCGGACCTGGGGCACCCGGACCGTCAACGAAACAAACTCAACCGGCGAAGCCTAAAAACTTTCGCCGTTCGCACAGTACCAAAGAGAGAGCAAGCAGAGTATGGCCAGCGTTTTGTATCAGAGCATCGAGCTCTTGAGTCAGGAAAAGAGCATTGACCCAGCCATCGTTGTTGGCGCGGTCGAGGAGGCCATCGCCCTGGCCACGCGCAAGTTTTACAAGACGCAGGAGAACATGCGCGGCGAGCTCAACAAGGAAACCGGCCAGATCACGGCTTACATTTACAAGACGGTCGTGGCTGACGACGAACCCATCGAAGACCCGCTGAACCAGATCACGCTGACGCAGGCAAAGGAACTGGCGCCGGACGTGGAGGTGAGCAGCGAGATTCGGATCTATAAGGACACCACCCCGCTGGGACGCATCGCTGCGCAGTTGGCCAAGCAGGTCATCTTTCAGAAGGTGCGCGAGGCCGAGCGCGACAC
>JBAPYY010000237.1:0-8742 GCA_049284975.1 Occallatibacter sp. | reverse complement strand
GGGTACGGGCTTCAGCCCGTATTAAAGCCCACAAAATCAAATGGGCTTTAGCCCTCGAGGGCAAGTTCAATCAAACCTGCTCACGTCCTGAATTACGCGTGTATGCTCTCCAACGCTGCCGCAAATTCCGGCAGCAGCATCGTCTGGTCGCGGTCCGGGCCGGTTGAAACCATTCCGATCTTGGCCCCGCTCTCCCGCTCCTGAAAACGCAGGTACTCGCGTGCCGCCTGCGGCAACTTGTCAAACTCCGTGATTCCCTCGGTCGAACTCTGCCAGCCTTTCAGCGTGGTGTATACCGGCTTGATCTTTTCGAGGCCCAGCACATCGGCGGGAATCTCGTCCGTCACCCGCCCGTCAATCTCGTAGCCCACGCAGATGGGAATCTCTGCCAGCTCATCCAGCACATCCAGCTTGGTCACCACCAGCCACTCCGCCCCATTCACCTGGTTGGAGTAGCGCAGCAAAGGAATGTCCAGCCAGCCGCAGCGGCGTGGCCGCCCCGTCACCGCGCCGTACTCGTTGCCTCGCGCCCTCAGGTGGTCGCCCACCGCGTCGTGAATCTCTGTCGGAAACGGTCCTTCACCCACTCGCGTCACATAGGCTTTGGTAACTGAAATCACCGTGCCGATGGCCGTAGGTCCCACGCCGGTTCCCGTCGCCGCCCCGCCCGCCGTTGCGGACGAAGAAGTTACAAACGGGTACGTCCCGTGGTCGATGTCCAGCATCGTGCCCTGCGCTCCCTCAAACATCACACTTCCGCCCTCGGCCAGAATCTTGTTCAGCAGGCGTCCTGTGTCTGCCACAAACGGCCTTACCAGCTCGGCTGCAGCCGCGTATTCGTCGTACATCTTTGCCGGATCCAGCGGGTCGGTCCCGAACAGCGCGTGCGCAATCGCGTTCTTTTCGCCGCAAGCCGCCTCAATGTGTGTCTTCAACAGCTCCGGCCTCATCAAGTCCACGATGCGCAGCCCGCTGCGCGCCATCTTGTCCTCGTAAGCCGGCCCGATGCCTCGACTGGTCGTGCCGATCTTCTTACGCCCCGGCGCGCTCTCGGCGGCCAGCTCAATCATCCTGTGGTACGGCAGAATCACCTGCGCCCGGTTCGACACAAAAAGACGCTCATCCACCCCCGCTACCAGCTTGCGAAGTTTTCCGACCTCATTCAAAAATGCAATTGGGTCAAGCACCACGCCGTTGCCGATAACTCCCCTGCAACCCGGCCGCAGCACTCCGCAAGGAATCAGTTGCAGCACGAACCGCTGGTCGCCGATGATCACCGTGTGCCCTGCATTGTGTCCGCCAGCATAGCGCGCCACCGCTGTGAACCGCTCGCTGAGCACGTCCACAATCTTTCCCTTGCCCTCGTCGCCCCACTGGGCGCCCAACACAACCGCTGTCTTTGCTCGCATTTCGTCCCGTTCCTGGTGAGGAGTCTTTGAATCCATTAAAAAATAGGAATTGTCATCCTAAGCGGAGCGTACCGGGGTCCCAGAGACAGGTCTTCGTCGCTGGGGTGGGGTAGCGGAGTCGAAGAACCCGCATTTCCCCCGCAAATCGAAGGCTCTACCCGACAAGCTTGCACCAGTTTTGATGATAAACCCTCAGTGCATTTGCAGGAGAAAAGAACTCCGTACGCGCACAAGACCACGTCCTGAGCGCAGTCGCGTTGCATTCGTCGTTAGGACCGGAATTGCGGTGATTTACGCTATCTTGGAGTAGCGTGCAAGCGCTTCGGCAGCCTGTTCTCCCTCGGCTTCCAATGCGTTCCGCACCGAGATGGTCAAGCGCGGTTTGTCCATCTCGCTCTTGATGCGGCCCATTAGCTCGCGTTCTTTCTCAGTCCAGTGCATTCCGCGCGCGCTGCTCGGATGATCCGGGAGCGCTTCGTGTAGGCAAGCAGGTTGTGTGTTGTGTGGTTTGTGGTTATTGGGGGCTCTGGAACAATTTACGGCCTCTTGCTTTAAATCATCTGCGAACATGGCTACCACGGCCTTCCGAGTGTCTTCAAGGGCTCCGCGACAGCCTCGATCGCTGCCGTCCTTTTCACTCAAGCCAATCCTACTCGTGCGCCTTTTTTTTGTCTGAGCAAATTGGACCACCGCCCGCCAGCACCGCGTCCGCAATCCGCGCCGCCTCCACGCTCTGCCGCACCGCATGGACTCGCACCACAGACGCGCCATGCAGGATGGCCGCGGTAAGCGCAGCCACGCTGGCCGTCTCGCGGGCTTCTACCGGAGCGTCACTCCCGCCATCGAGCGGCGCCAATGTGCGCCCCAAAAAACTTTTTCGGCTCACCCCCGCCAGCAGCGGCCTTCCCAGCGCCAGCAGTTCCTGCTGCCGCGCCAGCAAGGCATAATTCTCCTCAAATCGCTTGCCGAATCCGTATCCGGGGTCGAGCACAATCGCCTCCGGCGCAATCCCCGCCGCTGTCGCCATTTCCAGGCTTGCTTCGAACCCGGACAGCACCGTCGCTAGCAGCGCGTCCGCCTCCAATCGCACCTGAGCGCCCCACTCCTCTGGCCGTCCCCGCGTGTGCATCAGCACCACCCCGCAGCGAGCCTTCGCGCAAACCGCGACCATCTCCGCGTCCCACTGAAACCCGCTCACGTCGTTGGCGATCTCTGCGCCAGCCTTTAAAGCCGCCCTGGCCGTTGCCGCCTTGTACGTGTCCACCGAGATAATCGCGTCGGGCCGCGCGCACAAAATCCCTTCAAGCACCGGCAATAGCCGCGCCTGCTCTTCTTCAGCGCTTACCGCCGGCGTTGAGTCACCTGCCCGCGATCCCGGCCGCGTGCTCTCCGCGCCCAGATCCAGAATGTCGGCCCCTTCGTCCAGCAATGCAACCGCATGCGCCACGGCGGCCTCAGGCTCAAAAAAACGCCCGCCGTCGCTGAAGGAATCCGGCGTCACATTCACCACGCCCATCACCAGCGTTCGCCGCCCCAACTCCAGCGCGCGCGTGCGCAGCCGCCATGGCGCAATGATTCGATCGATTTCAGTCATTCTTCTTCGCCAGCCTTCGACTAGTAGCTTAAAGCGCTAGTCATTAAATCTTCGCAATTCGAGCAACAACATTTCCCTTTCGATGGTACGCCGTCAACTCTTTCCCTCCTGCTAAACTCCCTCCATGACGTTCTTCCGGCCATCCGTCGCCCTTTCATTCACTCTGGTTTTGATTTCTTCCGCCGGACTCGCCGCCCAGGCCGCACCAACCAGTACATCACTCGCCAGCCGCATCAGCGCCATCCTCGCCGATCAGGCCCTGAGCCACGCCGAATTCGGCATCAGCGTCACGACCCTCGACGGCCAGCCCCTTTACGGCTTCAACGAAGGCCGTCTCTTTACTCCCGCATCGAACACCAAGCTCACCACCACCGCCGCGGCCTATGCCCTGTTGCCTGTCGAAACCCTCACCTGGACCACCAATGTCGTAGCCGACGCCAAGGTAAGCAAACGCGGAGTCGTCAACGGCGACCTGATTCTGCTCGGCGCAGGTGACCCCACGCTGAGCGCGCGCCGCTACCCCTACCAGCCGCCTGCGCAAACTCAGGCCACTACAACTCCCGCCGCACTCAAAGCCGCCAAGCCCGCGCCCGATCCCATGGCGCCCTTCGAGCTCCTTGCCGATCAGGTCAAGCTCTCCGGCGTGCGCACCGTCAAAGGCAACATCATCGGCGACGACAGTTTTTATCTCGACGAGCCCTGGGGTGTGGACTGGGGTTGGGACGACCTCGAATGGGACTACGGCGCGCCCATCTCCGCGCTCACCTTCAACGAGAACACGGTCGAGCTTACAATAACCGCCAACCTAGGCTCAGCCGTCGGTTCCACTCCATCCCAAACCACTGCCCAGTGGAGCCCGGACTTAAACTACTACGCGCTCGACAACTCCATGACACCCGCGCTTCAAGGCCAGCAAGCACAACCGCAACTCGACCGGCGTCCCGGTGATCGCACGTTTCGCGCATGGGGAACTGTGCCACCCGATGGCCTCCACGCGGATCTGGCCGTTGAAGACCCGGCCGCCTTTGCCGCCGCAGCCTTCAGGCAAGCGCTCCTCAGTCGCGGCATCAAAGTCAAAGGCAACGCCGTCCCCCGCCACCGCCTCTCAACCGACACTCAGGAATTTTCCGATGAGCGCGCCCAACCCCTGAAGCTCACTCGCTCCAGCCTGACCACCGTCGCCGCGCCACTTCTCGATCGCAAGGTGCTTGCTACGCGCGTTTCCGTCCCAATCGCAGAGGACATCACCCTCACCAACAAGGTCAGCCAGAACCTCCACGCGGAACTGCTTCTGCGCCTGCTCGGCAAGGTGAACGGCGCCGACGGCAGCTTCGAGCAGGGCACGCGGGTGGTCCGCCAATTTCTCCTCGACGCCGGAGTAGACGACAACGACTTCTTCTTTTATGACGGCTCGGGCATGAGCCCCGACGACCGCATCGCCCCTCGCGCCTACACTCAACTGCTCTCCTACGCTTCGCGCCAACCCTGGGGCTCGGCATGGCGCGGTAGTTTTCCGATCGCCGGCGTAGACGGCACCCTCGACGACCGCTTCAAAGACTCGCCGCTCAAGGGCCGTTTGTGGGCAAAAACCGGTACGCTCAACGGCGTCAACGCCCTCTCCGGCTATCTGACCACTGACAGCGGCAAGACTCTCGCCTTTTCCATTCTCGTCAACGGTCACCGTCCCGGCAGCCATGCCGAACTCAAGGCCATTGACCGCATCGCCGAAGCCATCGCCGCCGCGGAATAAACTTGAACCATGGCTAACATCGATCAGAAAGACGAGAAGATCAAAACAACGGAGTTGCTGCCACTACCTGCTCTGGCCGCCATCAGCGTCTACCTTCTGGCGCTCGCTGTAGTCATTACCATCGGCGTGGTCTCCGGCCGCCACTATCCGCCGCTCTTCCTCGTCTTAGCCGCCGGATTCATCGCTGCCGCCGCCGGCCTGCTGCTGCTCCTGCGCTGGGCGTGGGCTCTGGCCCTCGGCGCAGTCTTTTTACTGGCCGTTTACAACCTTTGGTTCTTCGCGAGCCAGCATCAGCTCCCCGCACTCGTTCAGGGCCTGCTCAATCTCGTCTTCTTCCTCTATCTGGTTCGCACCGAAGTGCGCGAAAAGCTGAGGTAAAGCGCTTCCAAACATTCATTTCGCAGAGGCGATCACAGGCTGCACCCCGCCCTGATTGACGAACTTCATGAAGTCCGACTCCGCCAGCCGCGACGGATGCACCTCGCCGCCCAGCCCGAAAAATCGGCAGAAACTCATAATGAGCGGCCGCCAGCGCGCTGGATCGATGTGGGGGCGATCTCCGTTGTCGTCTAAAATCCCTTCATCTACGTGCAGTCTTGTGATGTGCACCTCGAACACGTTGGCCTTTACGTTCTTGCCAAAAGGCCGAACGTCATGAACGATGCCCTCCATTTGAACAGGACACTCCAGTACGCGCGGTGGCGCCACCGATTCCGACTTCACCTCGGTCAACCCTGAAACGCCGAATTTGTCCGGCTCGAATTGATAACCCCAGCTCCTCTTTTTTTCGGGCACCGGATTTTTGCCCGTGGTCAGCGCCAGTCGGTCAACCTGTGACACTTGCATGTGCGAGGGCAGATTAATGACACATTCGCGCGTGCGGATAAGGTTGTCGGAGGTCTGCCCCATCTGGCCCAGACCCAGCATGCAGCTCCACCCCAGCCACCACGCCGACGACATCGGCGCAAGATTCGGCGAGCAGTCCGGGTTCAAAGTGCTGATGAGGGCAACAGGCGTTCCGAAGTAGAGGATCGTTGGTTCAATCGTCTTGTGCATGAACAAACGATAGGGGAGATAGGATCACGGAAGCATCCCGAAACTTGCTCGCAATTCCGATCTTGCACTTGGCGCATCAGGCAATCCAATCCCGGACCATCGACCTGCCGGCCACCCCTCCCGCTACAATAAAAACGTGATGGATCTGGTCCAGATTGCCCCCGCTCTCAAGACTCCCGTGCCCAAGCCCGAATGGCTCAAGGCCCGCGCACCCGTCGGCGAAAACTATCACTCCCTCAAGCAACTCGCCCGCTCGCTTCAGCTCAACACCGTTTGCGAAAGCGCGCACTGCCCCAACATCGGCGAGTGCTGGCACCACAAAACCGCAACCTTCATGATGCTGGGCAATCTCTGCACCCGCCGCTGCGGATTCTGCGCCGTTCCCAAAGGCCGTCCCGAGCCCATCGATTTTGACGAGCCGCGCCGGGTCGCGGAGGCTGTGGCCCAGTTAGGGCTACTCCATGCAGTGGTTACAAGCGTCAACCGCGACGACGACCTGATCGGCGGTGCGCGCGCCTTCGCCATGGTCATCGAGGAGATTCGCCGCCAGGCCCCCGGCTGCAGCGTCGAAGTGCTCATCCCCGACTTCCAGGGCAATCAGGAAGCTATCCGCGCGGTCGTCGAAGCTCGCCCTGAAGTGCTCAACCACAACACAGAATCCGTCCCGCGCCTCTATCGCGTGGTCCGCTCCGGCGCGCGTTATGAACGCACCCTCGAGCTTCTGCGCTATTCCAAAGAGTTGCGGCCCGATGGCCTCACAAAATCCGGCGTCATGGTCGGCCTCGGCGAAGAGACCGTCGAACTGCTCCAGGTCTTCCGCGATCTCGCCGCTGTCCACTGCGACATTCTCACCATCGGTCAATATCTGCGCCCCTCGCGCGACCACTTGCCCATGGCGCGCCTTTACACGCCGCGCGAGTTTGCCGAGTTGAAGGTCGAAGCACTCAAGATGGGCTTTCGCCACGTCGAATCCGGCCCTCTCGTCCGCTCCAGCTACCACGCGCATGAACAAACCAAATCGATCCAGGCCGCGTCCACAGGGCTGCCTGTCGCAACCCCGATTCGCTAATATAGTCTGTTGGATGGAAAGAGGAAGAACACCATGGCAGCTTCATTCATGGCCGGAGTTCCGGCACTCAAAGAAATCAACGCCGACCTCAGGCGTCGCATGGACCAGGCCGTAGCCACCTTCCAGGCCAGCTTGGCCGCTACGCGCACAGGCCGCGCCAGCGTCCACATGCTCGACCAGGTCAAGGTGGACTACTATGGCACGCCAACCCCCATCAACCAGGTGGCACAGGTCTCCTCGCCCGAAGCGCAGTTGATCCTGATCGCGCCCTGGGACCCCACCATACTCAAGGAAATCGAAAAGGCCGTGCGCGTAGCCGATCTCGGCTTCAATCCCATCTCCGACGGCAAGGTGCTGCGCGTCCCCGTTCCTCCCATGACCGAGGAGCGCCGCCGCGATGTCTGCAAGCATCTGAACAAGGTCCTCGAAGAGCATCGCACGGCAGTTCGCAACGTCCGCCGCGACGGCAACGACGCCCTCAAAAAGCTCGCTAAAGAAAAGAAGATCAGCGAGGACGAAGAGAAGCGCGCCCTTGAAGAAGTCCAGAAAATGACCGACGAAGAAATCCGCCGCATGGAAGAGCTCTCCCAGAAAAAGGAAGCCGAAGTCATGCACGTATGAAGGGCGATTCGCACACTCGCCAATCATTCAAAAATTGGGTGCCCCAGGTCCCTCGCATTTGGGGACCTGGGAAACCGCAAACATCTTCCAGCCGTTCTGTGGATCTCCATAACGGTGAACGGCAGAATCAATCCTGTCCCGCCACGTTCTCCTTTGCGTACGAATGTCCTGTCAGCAAACCAAGCACAAACCACGCAAAGAACACCGCGCCCACGGCGAACAGAATGTCGCCCGGAACGCGCAACCAGCGCAGGCCTTGCATCAGAGGGGTTTGCAGGAACTCCGCCGACCGCGCATACCACGTTCCCTGCGAAATCGATGCCCAGGCCTGCAGCAGTCCCACCGGCAACATGCTGAGAAGAACCATCAAACTCAGTCCGACATTGAGCGACCAGAAAGAAGCTTTCAGCGGACCTTCCTTCCACCGGTGGCCCGGTTTCAGCGCCCGCAGGCAAAAGAGCGTCAGTCCTAAACCCAACATGCCGTACACGCCAAAGAGCGCCGTGTGGCCGTGCACAGGCGTCAGATTCAGCCCCTGCACATAATAGAGCGCAATCGGAGGATTGATGAGGAAGCCAAACAGCCCGGCTCCTACCAGGTTCCAGAAAGCCACGGCCACGAAGAAATAAATGGGCCATTTGTAGTTTGCGATCCACGGCGATTTCTTGGTCGGCTCCGCCAGCCGCAGATTTTCCCACGCTTCAAATCCCACCAGCGTCAACGGCACAACTTCAAACGCGCTGAAGATTGCGCCCAGCGCGATCACCGCCGGCGTTGCTCCCGCAAAGTACAAGTGATGAAATGTCCCGATGATTCCGCCGGAGAGGAAAATCGCCGTCGAAAACAGCGCCGCCCTCGTCGCCGTGCGGATTTCAATCAGCTTGAGCCGCGTGAAGAGGAATCCGATCACCACGGTCGCGAACACTTCAAAGAAGCCTTCGACCCAGAGGTGAACTACCCACCAGCGCCAATACTCTGCGGTGACAAGATTGCTGCGCTGCCCATACATCAACCCCGCGGAATAAAACAGCGGTATGGCGATGCTCGAAATCAGAAACAGAATCAGCAGCGAACGGTCTTCGCTCTTGCGCATCAGCGCTGGCTTGAGCGAAGCCCACATCATCGCGAGCCACAGCACCAGGCCAATGAACAGCAGTATCTGCCAGAATCTGCCCAGGTCAACATACTCATATCCCTGGCTGCCGAACCAGAACCAGAGATTGCCCAGCCGCTGTTGAATGCC
>JBAPYY010000236.1:0-9912 GCA_049284975.1 Occallatibacter sp. | reverse complement strand
GGTGATGGGAGGATTCCCGGCAAGGCTACCGAGTGCGATTGTCGCCCTCGATCACGATTATGTCAGCGATAACTCAACTTCCTGGCGCGAAGGAACATGCTTTCTTCAACGGCACGAGGACGGGCGCTCATTTGGCGGAAGCTGCCTGGACGCGGTGCAAGGACGCGAGCCGGAGCCTCTTGTATTTGTTTGGGGAGATTCGCATGCGGCAGACCTTATCCCCGGGTTTCGCGTGCTGCAAACGCAGTCGAGAGTGCGGCTGGCTCAATATACGGCAGTGATGTGCGCCCCAATCATAGGACTGAAAGAACGCGCATGGCCAGATTGTGAATCGGTTAACGATACTGTTCTGGATCGCGTGAAAACTCTAAGACCTGACGTTGTTGTTCTTTCTGCAAACTGGAACCATGCAGAGCCCGGACTTGACCGCGTCGCGCTAGCTGACAAGCTTTTTGAAACTATCGAATCGGTGAGAGCCGCGGGCGTTCGGAGGGTCGTTGTATTGGGTTCGGCGCCATCCTGGAGGGAATCTGTGCCAGCGCTTCTGGCCGGTGAACTTCGCCGCAATCCCGACAAACCCTTGCCTCACAGTTTGCCGCGAAGCATGCTGCGAGCTTATGACGACACGCTATTGAAGGCGATCACGCTTAAGGCCGGTGCAGTCTATGTGCCAATCTTTGAAAACCTCTGCGACCAGACAAGCTGCATCGTAACTACGGGCCCAGGGTGGCGGGATCTGATGACATTCGATCAAACGCATTTCACCGAACACGGCTCGGTGTTGGTTACTCAGCGAATCTGGAGTCTAATCCTGGGTTCGTGAAGCCAGAGCTCGTGCAGTCCCCGGTCTCAAGTGCGAGACCTGGGCCATCCGATATTCGCTCGCGCTATTGTGGTTTGGCGGGATGGAGAATCTGCTGCTGAGTGCGATTTTCGCGAGCGGGAGCGCCGACTTCGATGGCTTCGCCTGCGCCGAGCGGCAGCTCCTGCTGTTGCGGCTTGACCGACTCGTAGGCGCGGACAATGCGCTGCACCAAAGCATGGCGCACCACGTCGCAATCTTCGAAGTGGCAGAAGTGGATGCCTTCGACGCCGTCGAGAATGTTGATGGCGTCGACGAGGCCTGACTTGCGCGGATTGGGCAGGTCAGTTTGAGTAATATCGCCAGTGACGACCACTTTGGAGTTATTGCCCATGCGGGTGAGGAACATCTTCATCTGCTCAATGGTGGTGTTTTGCGCCTCGTCCATGATGATGAAGGCGTCGTTGAGTGTGCGGCCGCGCATGAAGGCCAGCGGGGCGACCTCAATGACGTTTTTCTCGAACATTTTGTCGACCCTTTCCGGGTCGAGCAGGTCGTAGAGGGCGTCATAGAGCGGGCGCAGATAGGGGTCCACTTTTTCCTGGAGGGTGCCGGGCAGGAAACCGAGGCGTTCGCCGGCCTCGACTGCGGGGCGGACGAGTATGATGCGGCTGACCTTTTTAGCGTTCATGGCGGAGACGGCCATGGCGACGGCGAGATAAGTTTTGCCGGTTCCGGCGGGGCCGACGCCGAAGACCATGTCGTACTGCTCGATGGCCTCGACGTATTTGCGCTGATTGATGGAGCGCGGCTGGACGGTGCGCTTGACACCGGCGGAGCGCTGCTTGCCTGAGTCGGCCAGCGAACGCAGAGTTGTAGCGGGATCAGCGACGACAAGGCGCAGCATCCCGTTGAGTTCGCCGTTGTGGGGGTTGACGCCCTGGCGTCGCAGGGCTTCGAAATCCGCGAAGATGCTGCGGACACGGTTTACGCAGGTTTCCGTTCCCTCGATATGGACGGCATCGGAACGAAGATCGATGCGCACGCCAAGCGAGTCTTCCATGAGCCTGAGGTTTTCATCGCGAGTCCCGAACAGGGGCTCCAGATTGGGAGTAATCTCCAGAGCGATCTTCAAAGGTTTCGATGGCCTCCAGTGGGTCGTGGTGAGGTTGAATGGAGCTGGGTTGGGTTGGTGGAGAGGTCAGGCAAGGCGCAGGGCAAGCTGGCAGCGCAAACTATGAGCTGCGGGCAAGCGGTTGATTGTGAGGAAAACCGGCGGACGTGGCGCAGGATTGTGCTGAAGCTTCGGACTGAGGTGCGCGACCGCGGGTTTGAGAAGGCTACCAAATTTGGTTTCAGTCTTCGCTATCTGGGCTTGAGAGTAGCGCCAACCGGGCTGGGAGTCAATGCGCGGCGCAATGATTTTTGGTAAAAAGTGTTCCCTCGCGGTTACTGGGCGGTGAAGGTGAGCAAAATTGGCTACGCGCGCAACATGCCGCCCGATTTCGTGTTCAAACCTTCAAAGTAACTTTCCCTTAGCGGCAGGATTGACTTCTGTTTTCAATTTCTTTTCAACGGAAGAGAGCCTTTCAGCACATTGGCTGAATTGTGAGCCCCGGCGGTTTTCGTGGGGATGTCGCGCAAATTGACGTCGCAGTCAGTAATACGGAGTGAGATGATGAGCAAGTTCAGGAGTTTAGCATTGATGAATTTTGTGAATCGCAGGCGCAGATTTGCGGGAATGGCCATGATTGCGCTCATTTCCCTCCTGGGACTGAGTGGATGCGCGGCAGTGCAGGTGAAGCTGGGGATGAAGGTTTATCTTGCCAAGACTCCCGTAACGTCCATCGAGGCCAGCCAACCGAAAGGGCCGGGGATCGGGCCGGGACAGAAGTCGCCACTGGTGGTGACTGTGACCCAGCCCGACGGCAAGGTGTTGCTGACGGAAGGGGCAGGCAAAGGGAAGGTCATGTGGCAAGATCTCGTGGTCACGCCAACCATTGTGGCCGTGAACAAGAAGGGCGTTATTACTCTTCCCAAAGATCCCAGGAAAAGCGATGGCAAGATGCCAACCGTGGCCATCACAGTGCCGAGCCACCCTGACGTTCACACGGAACTCGACATTCCGCTGCGGTACGACTACGCCTTCGTATCGAATTTCTCAGGGGCCGGCGGCTCCGACGGTATGAATGGCAGCGATGGATCGGCCGGGATGAACGGTAGCGATGGATCGATGGACCCGAATAATCCGTCGGCAGGTGGAGACGGCACGAATGGGGGCGATGGCTCGGATGGTCAGGATGGAGGAAACGGCGGAGATGCGCCGCCGGTGCAGGTAATGGTGACACTGAGGCCGGGAAGCCACCCGCTGCTGCAGGCGAGTGTTGTCGCGGCAGGACATCATCGGCTCTATCTGGTCGATCCACAGGGAGGCTCCCTGACGGTCAAGGCTGACGGAGGCCGCGGAGGGTCCGGGGGTAAAGGTGGGCGCGGAGGACAGGGCGGCTCCGGCGGCATGGGATCGCCCAGCGGAAACAGCGGCAGCAACGGACTGGATGGACACGATGGCTCAGACGGGCAGCCGGGGAGGGGCGGAATGATCACTGTGACTTACGATCCGCAGGTTAAACCTTACATGGCTGAGATCCATCTCTCGAGTCAGAATGGCCCAAAGCCGGTATTGCTGGAAGCGCCGGTGGCTCCGCTGTGGTGAGCGCGGACGGATCGGCGCATTGACCCGATGCGCTATGAAAACGACGGAAAGACTTGCGCGGCGCGATGATTCTCTGGTGAACGTACCTTGGCGGTTACAGGGGCCAATGCAACAGCGTTCGAACAAAGCTAAATCTCCTTTTTCGCCGGGGATGGCTCGGCGCTCTTTGCAAAGGATCTGTCCGGTGATGAATCCGGCCAGCCGATGATAACCAAAAACAGATCGAAGACGAAGAGCGCGATTGCGATGTCGTTGAACAGTGTCGCCTGGCGAAGATCAGGCCAGAGTTGATTTGCGGCCCAGAAGAGAAAGGCGGCGGCCAGCAGGATCCCTTTGACGGCTTCAGTGCGCGAAGGGCGATTCGCGGACTGGTAAACGAGGTATGCAACAGCGATCATGGCAAGAGGAAATGCGGCCAGAACGTCATGCGCTCTGACGGGAAAAAGACGGGGGAATGCATCCCATGCGAACAATACTCCAACGCTGGCCAGCGTGAGCAAGCCGAGAATCGCGGGAAGAGCGCGGCGCGCCCGGTCGAAGCGAATATACATGGTTCATTTTAGCCAGACCGCCAAAAGGAACCCATAAGGAGCAGCAGGGTGGGCTCGTCGCGGACGCATTGACCGGTGGCCTGATTTCCCGTAGACTAAGTAATTGCGAGGGATGCGGCTCGAGTTGCATTCTGACACCGCATCATTTTGCCTGAAATCAGGGCTTGCGATTTTGCCCCTGAACCCAGCGCACTGAAATAAAGGATAAGCAATGGCAAACCATGTATCTTCGCTGAAGCGCGCCCGGCAGACCGTAACCCGCACCGAAGTAAACCGCGCCAACCGCAGCCGCGTGCGCACCAGCCTGCGCGCGTTGCGCGAAGCCCTGACGCAGGGCGATGTGAAGGCCGCACAGGCGCAGTATCGCGAGACCGTCTCCACCCTCGACAAGAGCGTGCAGAAGGGTATTTTGCACGACAACACCGTTTCGCGCTACAAGAGCCGGTTGAACGCCCGGTTGAAGGCTCTGGTCACAGCCAAGGCGTAACGCGGCGAGAGTTGTCGAGAAAAGATTGAATGAAGACGAGCAGCCGGGAGCGATCCTGGCTGCTTTTGTTTTATGTGCGAGGGCCAGAAGCGTGTCTCAGAACCTCACGCATTTCTCTTTACAGTGGGAGTTGCCTGCCAAGATTAGTTATCGCCTAAGGCTGAGCTATCCGAGCAGTTCGAAGATGGCGGCAGCTCCCATGCCCCCACCTATGCACATGGTCACCATGCCGTAGTGGAGCTGGCGGCGGCGCATTTCAGCGAGCAGCGTCGCGGTGAGTTTGGAGCCGGTGCAGCCAAGGGGGTGACCGAGGGCGATGGCTCCTCCGTTGACGTTGATGCGCGCGGGATCGAGGCCGAGTTCGCGGATGACGGCCAGCGCTTGCGAGGCAAAAGCTTCGTTGAGTTCGATGATGCCGATGTCGGAGAGAGTGAACCCAGCGCCGCGGAGAACTTTGCGAATGGCGGCGACGGGGCCGATGCCCATCTCTTCCGGCAGGCAGCCCGTTACGGCGTAGGCCACGAGGCGGCCGAGAGGATGAATACCCAGTTCGCGGGCGCGACCGGCTTCCATGAGAACGGTGGCGGCTGCGCCGTCGGAGGTTTGCGAGGAATTGCCGGCGGTGACAGTTCCCTCGGCATGGAAGGCGGGTTTGAGCTTGGCGAGAGCTTCGAGCGTGGAGTCGGCGCGGGGTCCTTCGTCAGCGGAAAATGTGGTTTCGGTGACAGCGGGTTTGCCCGCACTCGCGCCGGGAACGGCATTGGTGACGGGTACGGGAATAAGCTCATCGGCAAAACGGCCAGCAGCCTGCGCGGCCACGGCCTTGCGATGGCTGGCGAGAGAGAAGGCGTCCTGATCGGCGCGGGAGACGCTGTAGTGGCGGGCGACGCGCTCGGCGGTGAGACCCATGGTGAGCAGCGCGCCAGGATAATGCTCTGCGAGCCAAGGATTGGGGCTGGGTTTGAGGCCGCCGAAGGGCAGCAGGCTCATGGACTCGACACCGCCGGCAACGACGACGCGGTCACTGCCCGCGCGGATGCGCAAATCGGCCTGGACGATAGCTTCAAGGCCGGAGGCGCAGAGGCGGTTGACAGTGACGCCGGGAACCTCGACGGGCAACTCGGCGCGCAGAGAGGCAAAGCGGGCAACGTTCCAGGCCTGTTCGCCCTCTGGCTGTGCGCAACCGAGGATTACGTCGTCGATTTCGGCCTTTTTCAGTTCGGGAATCTTCTTCAATGCTCCGTTGATGGCGAGCGCGGCGAGGTCGTCGGGGCGAGTAGTGGAAAGAGCGCCTTTGGGGGCGCGGCCTACCGGGGTGCGAACGGCGCTGACGATTACGGCTTCAGGCATGGGGGATGCTCCTTGAATTGCGAGTATGGCTTTGGCAATCTTCGAATGATTCCTTGTTACGTGGCCGAGGTTCCCTCAGGGGCTAAAGCCCCGCGTTTCTTCTTGTTTTTACGGCACGACTAAAGTCGTGCCCTGACACAAAACCCTTCCACTGACTCATTCGTCAAGCCGGAGCTAAACACGCTGCGGAAAAACTCGGTAACGCGAGTGCAATCGGCGGAGAACATCCCTCGCGGCTAAAGCCCGCGTTAATCTTGCTGGCTTTATGAGGGGGTTGAAACCCCCGCCTCCCTCCGAATCGAGTGTTTCCCCAGCCAGTAAAGGCTGTACCTTTCAAAGCATGAAGTCTCTCAGTGGTTCTCGAAAACAGACAGTTAGTCCGGCAATTCCAGTATGGTCCAGGCGTTTTTGGAATAGAAGTGGTAAATGGTGCGGCCTTCGACGATGGAATCGGCCAGAGCGTCGTGGTCGAGGCGCGCGGGGTGAAAGACCAGGCCAGCCTGAGCCTCGCGAATCTGCTCGGGCGAGGCGGGATCGATGCCCCAGTTGAAACCGAGAACGCCGGTGGGGTCGTGCGGTTGGAGGCGCTCGGTTTCAGGGGCTGCGGAGAGGACGAGGAGATTGGCCGGGGCGCTGGAAAAGAAGACCAGCAGGGAGACCGTTCCCCGCTGGGAGCAGAGGACGGCCCAATCGGAGGAGCCGGCGCGCTCCAGGCTGGCGTGGATGACGTTTTCAGGGCGATGCGCCTCGTAGGTCTGCGGAATGAGGCAGCCGCGCTGGGTGAGCATGGCGATGAGTTCCTCGGGCAGGCCGGGAAACGAGCTGACTGGAAGATGACGGATGCGATACGGAGTTGCCTGGCCGGCGAGGAGGATCTGGCCGGTTACGTTGAATGGCGCGGGGAGTGGTTCTTGAGGCTGGGCCGGGAGATTGAGGCAGACGCAGAGGAGAGCGCCTGGTAACCAAACGAACTTTCTGAGACCGGCGCGAACCATGGAGATTCAAAATCCCTCAGGGGCTAAAGCCCCGCTTTCATTTTCTTGCATTTGCGGCACGACTAAAGTCGTGCCCTTTCAAAGCAATGAGTTTTTCCGCAGCCTGTGAAGCCGTGCCCTGATACAAATCCGCTTCGCTTGCCCGGAGCCATCTTCGACGATTATGCGCTGCAAAGTTAGTTGCGCAGCGGTTTGCCGGTTTTGAGAGTGAATGCGATGCGCTCCTGCGTTTTGCGCTCGCCGCATAGGGAGAGAAAAGCCTCGCGTTCGAGGTCGAGGATGTACTGCTCGCTGACCAGGGTCCCGGCTGTGACGCGTCCGCCGGAGAGGATGTAGGCGAGCCAGCGTGCGACCTTTTGATCGTGTTCAGAGGCGAAGCCCGCCTCGCCCATCAGGAATGCGCCGGTTTCGAGCATTGCCAGGGCCGAAGCGCCGGGCGCGGGAATCTGCGTACGTGGTTGCGGCGCCACGTAGCCTGCCCTGGCCAGCAATGCGGCGTGGGCTTTAGCGTCGAGCAGCAGGCGTTCGCGGTTGAGTGTGATGCCATCAGCGGGGCCGAGCAAGCCGAGCGAGCGGGCCTCGGCGGCCGAGGTGGATACCTTGGCCAACGCGACGGTTTCAAAGGTGCGGCGCAGCGCAGTGGCGAGCTCTGCGGACTGGGCAAAGCGCGAGGGCAGATTCGAATTTGGCACCCGCGGATCGGGAGGCGCGAAGGCAAGGGCCGCGTCGATGGCGCGGAGCAGCATTTCCTTGGTGCCACCTCCGCCGGGAATGAGGCCGACGCCGGCTTCGACCAAGCCAATGTATGTCTCCGCATGAGCCTGACGGCGCGCGGCGTGAAGGCAAATTTCCGCGCCGCCGCCGAAGGTCATGCTGAAGGGCGCAGCGACCACCGGGCGCGGGCAGTACTTGATGGCCATGGTCATCTTCTGGAAGCCATGAATGACAGCGCCCAGCTCTTCCCATTCGCCCTCTTGCGCGGCCATGAGGAGTTGCATCAGGTTGGCGCCGACGGAGAAATTTTCGCGGTCGCTGGCAATGACAAAACCGGCAAAGTCGCGCACCGCGTCGGAGTCTGGATTGAGGACAGCGGAAGCCAGGGCAAGTACATCGCCGCCGATGGCGTTCTTAAGCGAGTGGAGCTCGATGCAGCCGATGCCGTCGCCGAGATCGACGAGCGAGGCTCCGGCGTTGGAGCGGACGACTCCGTTGGAGCGGCGGAAATCCGCGATGCGGGCGTGGCCAGGGAAAGCGGCGACGGGCTCGAGCTTCTTCGTCTCGGGCTGGAAAATTTCGCGGCCATCGCGGCTGTACCATGAGGTTTGGCCGGCAGCAAGCAAGGCGTCGACGCGCTGACTTACCGGAAGCCCAAGCGCCTTCATGCGGGTGACGGTGGTGGCGACGCCGGCGGCATCCCACATTTCAAACGGGCCCATCTCCCAGTTGAAGCCGGCGCGCATGGCGCGGTCGATGGAAGCCGCGTCGCCGGCGACTTCGCCGATGCGGTCGGCGGCTGAATTCCACAGCGCGGCGAGAAGCGGCCAGAGGAAGGCAGAGGCTTTATCTTTCGCGGGGTGGTTTTCAAGCAAAAGGCGCAACCGCTCGGGCAGCGTAGCAGCATTCTTGGCCATTTCCAGAGCGGGCAGAGCGGGTTTGGCTACCGGGCGATATTCCCAGGTACTGAAGTCGAGCACCATGCGAATGTCTTTACCGTCGTCGCCGCGAAGCTTTTTGTAGAAGCCCTGGCCGGTTTTGTCGCCGAGCCAGCCGCGGCGGACCATCTCCTGCAAAATGCCGGTAAAGCCGCTTTGCGTAACGCCTCCAGGGAAGTTGGCAGCCACATGGGCGGGAATGTCGATGCCCACCAAGTCGGCCAGGCGGAAGGTGCCGGTGCGGGGCCAGCCGATGGCCTGACCGGTTAGCGCGTCCACCTCTTCGATGGTGAGCTTTTGCTCCAGCATGAGCGCGGACGCCGCGAACATAACCGAGATGCCGATGCGGTTGGCGATGAAGTTGGGGGTGTCGTTGGCAAAGACCACGAGCTTGCCCAGATTGCGATCGGCAAATGCGGAAAAAGAGGCGACGACGGCCGGGTCGGATTCGGCTGTGGGAATGACTTCGAGGAGGCGCATGTAGCGCGGCGGATTGAAAAAATGAGTTCCGAAGAAGCGGTTTTGATGTGCGGTTAGCCCGGCTGCGATTTGCTTTAGCGGAAGGCCGGAGGTGTTGGTGGTGAGCAGGGCGTGAGGAGCCAGATGGGGAACGACGCGAGCGAGGAGCGCTGTTTTTATCTCCAGGTTTTCAGCTACCGCTTCAATGACCCAGTCGCACCCGGCGAGCCGGGGCAGGTCGTCTTCGAAGTTGCCGGGAGTGATGAGCGCGGCAAGCGAAGGCTCGTAAAGGGCGGCCGGTTTGGACTTGGCCAGTGCGGCGAGCGCGGCTTTCGCCAGGCGGTTTTTGTCGCTGTCGCCGGATGGAACAAGATCGAGGAGAAGCGTGGGGATGCCGGCGTTGGCCAGATGAGCGGCGATGCGGGAACCCATGGTACCGGCTCCGAGCACAGCGGCGCGGCGGATGAGAAGCGAAGAAGCACTAGCGTGAAGCGATCCGGCAGTGCCAGGGGCGGAAGTTGCAGCCGGGGAAGTCGTGCTCATACGGGCTCTCCCTTGGGGGTTGGGGTGAGAAACCTTCCATCATGCGGAAACCATCGCAGGATACGGAAGTGTGCGGCACACGGTCAAGGATGAAAGCTTCTTTCTGCCGAACAAGAGTTTTCCGGTTATGAGGTCGTTTCCAGGAGCGCGTTCAGGCCTTTCATATCTTTTACTACAATCCGGCGCGCGTCTACCTCTAAAAGTCCCTCGGCCTGAAGGCGCATCAGGTTGCGGGAGATGAGTTCGCGCACCGTGCCCAATTGATTTGCCAGTTCCTGATGAGTTGCAGGCAACTGAAATTCGATGCCGTTGTTGGTCTTTGCGCCCTGGCTTTCAGCGAGCCGGATGAGCGTGGAAACG
>JBAPYY010000235.1:0-1557 GCA_049284975.1 Occallatibacter sp. | reverse complement strand
GATACTCTCTCCGGTTTCCTTTCCGGCAGCGCATTTGTTTACACGGTTGCCCTGCCGCCCCCGTTCATCTCCGGCGGTCAACATATCGGCCCGGCCGCCATCAATCGCAATGACATTAACGCATACTTTGAGGACGCATGGAAGCTGACGCCGAAGTTCACTCTGAGCTACGGCATGCGCTGGGAGCTTTACACGCCGATTACAGAGCGCGCCAGGCGCACGTCAGGGTTCCAGACAATCGATGGCGTTCAGCAGTTCGTGGTCAATCCGCATCCAGGCTATCGCACAGAGTGGAAGGCGTGGGCGCCCCGGGTGCAAGCGTCATGGCAGGTGGCGACCAACCTCTCACTTCACGCGGGCGGTGCAGTGACTACGATTCCGCCGAATATCTGGCAGGATAACTTTCTTACCGGGTCGACGCCGTTCGTCATCTATCCCCGCCTGGTTTCTGCTGCGGCTTTTCCCGTTGCTTATGGATTTCAACTCACGCCTGCGCAACTGCCCAACCCCTACACGCCGCAAGGAGTGAACATTTTCGCTTCAGTGAATACGAAGGATATTCCCGCAAACACGATTATGGATGTGAACCGCTTCGAGCAGGACATGGCCGCGCTCACTCCGGGCGGCGTGGTGAGCGCGCTCAACCTCAGCGGCATCAATCCGTCTTTCGGCAATGGCACGCTCTACACATGGACACTGGGCTTGGAGCGCAAGCTGGGCAACCTGACTGCTAATGCCGCGTATGTGGGGACGGCGGCGGAAAAGCTGCCTCGCTACAGCTTTCCCAACGCGTTTGCGGGAGCGAGTTCGGCCTTTGCGCCGCACACGCAATTTGATAGCGCGGGCAATGTCATTGGCGGATTTGGCGTGGAAAACGTCATCACGAACGACTCTCATTCCACATACCACGCGCTGCAAACTTCGCTTGCCGGCTCGGTGGGTCACGGCGGCCCGGGCATTCAGGCCAGCTACACGTGGAGCAAGTCGATTGACACGACAAGCGAAGTCATTGGCGGCACCGGATCGACGGGCGCGGTTGCATCAGGCTTCTCGCAGAATCCCTATGACACACATCCGGAAAAGGGGCCGTCCGCCTTCGACATCACCAACAGTTTTGGTCTCAGCCTGGCGCAGGATCTGCATCTTGAGAGCGCTGAGTTCCTTCGGCCAGTGAATCGCAAGGTGACTTATGGCTGGGAGCTGCTGAGCATCTCCAGCATCAGTTCCGGCGCGCCGTTTACGGTCTTCAGTGGCATTCAGCAGACGGGTGCGGGCGATGCGGGCGTGGATCGGCCTGACCAGATCGCTAAACCGCAACTATCTACCGCGCGGCAGATTCGTCAGGACTATTTCGGCGAAGGCGCCAACAATGCGACGGATTTCTTTTCTATCCCGATCCATCTGCCCGGGGGCACCGGGCCCAATCAGGGATTCTTTGGCACGCTGGGACGCAATAGTTTCCGCGGCCCCGCTTACTACGACTACGATTTCGCGCTCATCAAGGACACACCCTTCGGCCGCCGCAAAAGCGGGGCCGAACGCATGGATCTGCAGTTC
>JBAPYY010000234.1:0-5254 GCA_049284975.1 Occallatibacter sp. | reverse complement strand
GTCTTCTATCCCCAGGCGCATTTCTCCCTGCCATCGAAGATCATCCCATAGCTGTCGACCTTGGCGAATGGGTCATCGAGACCGCGCTTGCCCAAATGGAAAGCTGGCAGGCGGCAGGACTGCGCATTGCCGTCAGCGTGAATGTCGGCGCACGGCAGTTGCAGCAGGTAACCTTTGTGGATCGCCTCCGGGCGCTACTTGCCGCCCATCCATCCCTTCAACCTTCATGTCTGGAGATCGAGGTGCTGGAGACTAGCGCACTTCAGGATATATCCCAGGTATCCCAAGCGATTGTTGCCTGCCGAAGAACCGGGGTGTCAGTGGCGCTGGACGATTTTGGCACCGGTTATTCGTCACTCGCCTACCTCAAGCGCCTGCCCGCCAATGTGCTGAAGATCGATCAGAGCTTTATCCGCGACATGCTCGATGACTCCGACAACCTGGCGATCCTGGAAGGCGTCTTGGGCCTGGCGCTGGCCTTCCGCCGCCAGGTCATCGCCGAGGGTGTGGAAACCGTCGACCAGGGTTTAATGCTGCTGCAACTGGGCTGCGAGCTGGCGCAAGGCTTCTGCATCGCCCGGCCTATGCCGGCGGAGGACCTGCCCCAGTGGATTGCCGGCTGGCACCCTGAGCCTCTCTGGGCGAGCATGTCTGCCGTGGGCGCAGCGGAGTGGCCGATTCTGCATGCAGGCGTTGAACTCCGGGCATGGATTGCGTCTGTCGAGAGCTTCCTCAAGGAAGAACTCAACGCCTGGCCCGCGATGAATGAACACCAATGCCGGTTCGGTGCCTGGCTCGACGCGGAGCAGTCTGGCCCCCGCGCTGTCCTACCGACGCTCCAGATCATTGCACGGCTCCACCAGCGCCTGTATGAACTCGCGACGGAGGCTGCCGGGCTGAAGGCTCAGGGAAAGATGGCCGATGCAATCGCTTTTCTCAACCAACTTCGTGCTCTGCGCGACCAGATCCTCGAACAGTTGACCGCACTCACGAAGAGGACTTAAGGCTAAACCGTGGTTACTAAGTCAGTTGAATCCAGCGGGCGTGTCAACTCTCTCCCAACAGCCCTTCGTTCTCACTGCGACGAGCCCGCTGCAATTCCAAAGAGAGAGCATCGGCCAGGCCGCCCGCTCTTACGACAGCGTGCTCCGCTACGGCGGCGAAGAGTTCCTGATCGCGCTTACTGACTGCGGCAGGCATCAGTACGTGCTCAGCGCGGAACGGATCTGTTCGGCCATCGCAACTACGCCGATCCCCGCCGGTGGCGCGGAGATCCAAGTCACCGCCAGTATAGGCATCACCGCTGTGGAAGCCGGCAATCTGGTGGGTAAGCAGGCCCTGGCCTTGGCCGATCCCGCCCGCTACAAGGCCAAGAACTCCCGTCGAAACCGCACATCTGCGGCTTGAGTTGAGCGTAGAAGCGCCTAAGAGTGAAGCGCGCGGCTTATGTGCAACAGCCGGGAGGGCCTGTCTTCTCGTGACCGAAACATCAGATAGAGGACGGTAAACGCCCTGATATGGAGTGACCCTGTCAATGGCTGGATCTGTCGGTGGTTCTTGTTGTTTTTCGAGGACAGGGCCAGCATCGCGCAACGAAGCGAAATCTATAGCACTTGCTCTAAAAGGAAGTGGCAACGGTTGAACCGCTTAGAGCGCAGATTCCGATTCGGTGGCGCGGCCGGCATCTGAGGCCAATGCAACGAAAAAGACAACAGGCCTGACAACTAATCCGGCAACGAGCCTGGGTATGCGGCGGAAGTCGTCGAAGAGCGAACGGCCGCCGCCTGTGAGGAAGATTCCATTGCGCATGACGTGCAAGTGAAAGAGCGCCGAGACCGCCGCGAAGAGGCTGACGGCCAACGTGGCTCTTTCTGTAACGGCCGCTCCGGTGACGCGATGCGCAGTCCAGTCCAGTACCTGTGCCAGGCTGGGAACGGCGAGAACGACGATCAAATTCCCCAGCCAGCGCGTGCGAAGCCCCAGCGCTTTCTGCTGCATACCGGCGTAGACCCCCGCGGTGAGCGTGACATACACGACTTCAACCAGGACGACAGCGAGTCTGCCGTGAGGACCGCTGTGGGCCATGGCAGCCAGATACACAAGCGAACGAGCGGTTGCACTGAGAAGAGCACACTTCCAGTTCCAGCAGGAAAAGGCCCGCGCGAACAGTCGAGGTTGTGTGAACATGGCTCCATGGTGACGGACAAATCAATAATGGAGTATCAAGGCCCGGTTACAGTTGGATTGTGATCCACCACGTTCTGTATCCTGTGAAACTCTCTTTTGCCTTGGTCAAAGCCAGACTGCGCCTCCAAATTCATCTCATTTATCAAATTTCGTCGTAAACTGCACTCGACGTTTCCCGGTCTCTCCTTCGGGGAAGAGAGGTCAATATGAGATTTGCGCCGGCATTCAGAAAGTGCATTCCATCGAGCGCCGCTTTCGTCAGGCGCGCATGATCGCTCGCGCAATCAAGTCGCGCCGTCACCCAATCCTCGCCCACATCATTCCGATCCGGCGATGCAATCTCGCCTGCGGGTATTGCAACGAATACGACAAAGTCTCCGCTCCGGTGCCAACGCCCGAGATGGTGCGCCGCATCGATCTACTCGCAGCTCTGGGAACTGAGATCATTACTTTCAGCGGTGGCGAACCGCTATTGCATCCTGACCTTGACGAATTGATTCGACGCATCCGCGGCCATCACCGCATTGCCACCCTCATCACCAACGGCTATCTCCTAAGCCCGAAACGCATTCTTGAGCTGAACGCTGCCGGCCTGGAGCATTTGCAGATCAGCATCGATAATGTGCAGCCCGATGAAGTTTCGAAAAAGAGCCTGAAGGTCCTGGATCAGAAGCTTGAATGGTTGCGAGAGTTTGCCGACTTTGATGTCAGCATCAATTCAGTGGTTGGGGCCGGCGTGAAGCATCCCGAAGACGCGCTCGCCATCACGCGTCGCGCTATGGAACTGGGTTTTGACACAACAGTCGGCGTCATCCACGATCACAAGGGGCAAATGCAGCCCTTGCCGGATGCGGACAAAACCGTCTACGACCAGATACAAAAAGAGCGAAAGCCGGGTTTCTGGGCATTCGCCTACGACAACATTTTCCAAAAGAACCTGGTGTCAGGTCAGCCGAACAATTGGCAATGCCGTGCAGGAAGCCGCTATCTGTATATTTGCGAAGATGGGCTCGTCCACTACTGTTCGCAACAGCGCGGATACCCGGCAATTCCGCTTGAGAAATACACGCCCGAAAATCTGGAACGCGAGTATTGGACGAAGAAGCCCTGTGCTCCATTTTGCACGGTCTCCTGTGTGCACCGGGTCGCAATGATTGACATGGTTCGGGATGATCCACGCAACGCGCTGACGAAATTCTTTCCACCAGCAGCTCCAGGCACGCCCGCCAAGCTTCCTCTTGGAGTCGGATTTCTCGCTCACCTTTTCCTTCCTCCCGAAAACGGCAAGCCTCAAAGTGCCGCGGCCAAGGCAATGGCGGGCGCGGTGAGCAGGCTGCTTGGGATCAAGTGAGCGCCCCAGGCAGCAAGAACGATCAGCGCCACTGCCGCTCCCAGCCATACATCGACGGCATAGTGGTATCCGCCCACAATGGCTGCAACGCCGATCCAGATGGCGATAACAAGAAAGATAGCGCCGGCGACCGGAACATAATGCAGCAGCACAAAAGAGATGGCAAGCGCGCAGGCAACATGAGCGCTGGGAAACGAAATCGCCTGAATGCTTCCATACTTAAGAAGCCAGAGATTGAAAACTCGGCTCTTGGTTCGAACTCCATTGTCTTTCAGCTTTCCGGCTAAGCTCCGCGGCGGCAGAGCCGGCACAAGCGGCGTGAGAGCATAGCAGAGATAAGTCGGTAATAGAACGATTGTCCAATATGTGCCTACATGGCGGCTCATCCCTGCCGCGTAAAGCACTCCAAGTCCGGCCACCGGCAGCGGATAGCAGAACATATAGGCCCACTCCATCGAGATGCGTGAGTAGCGGCCGAACGCCAGCACTCCTGGATGCAGCAACTTTGCCAGGCGGCGATCGGACTCAACGAGCCAGCTCTGGATCTTCTGGTTCGGCCCCGTAAAGAATTGGCCTGTCTGCCAATACGGCACGAGCATCAGAACCACGGGGAGCCAGTCGCGGAGAATCGTGACCTGGTGCGGGGTGAGAAGGTAGACCGACAGGCGGGCCAGGATGACCGCAACAACAGTGAATACTGCGAGCAGCGCGATGACCGCTCGGCGTCGAGCTGTTAGCGGGCGAATGCACGCCGCCAAAGCGAGGATGATGGCGAAACCTGCCTGGATCCATTCGGAAGCTCGCATCGATCTCCACTGTCTTGCGATTGGTCGAAATTCCCGAATTGCGTCACCAAAACAGTAAGGGAATCACAGTAAAAGCAAGATGAATGGTGCGTTGCAGAGGCACAAAAGGCAATCTGTCCTTTGCGTTGTCGCTGGACGAATCCGAGGCAGTAACGCTCATGCAGATGGCAACCGGGCTCAGCTCGGTAGAGGCTTTGCATTTGAGGCATAAACAAAGGACCCTCTCCCCGGCCACCGGGAAGAGGGTCTTTTACAAACGCTAGGCGATTTAGTCGCCGTCGCCGTCACCAGCTTTGGCAAGTGCGGCGTTCTTGAAGTCGCTCGCCGGGCGAACCGCCTTCTCGCCTGGGAACGGGACCTTGAACCCGGTAGCCTCGTACCAGTCGAAGTGGCTGACGGTGTCCGGGTCCAAGGAGTCGGGCATGTGATATCTAGTGGCGAAGACCTCTGTCTTCATTTTGAGCCAGCCCGCCCGCAGAGCCTGTACCGCCGGACTATCATGCAGCGCTGCGGTTGAGGTGCTGCAAGTGTTGAGGCTGGGGCTAATGTTAGTCGGGGCCACATACCCTGCAACGCCGTAACACAGCGGGGTCTGGTTCGCCACGTGCGTCCACGGCTGGAAGTTGTTTTGTGGCGGATTGTTGACGAAGAGCGTCCTCATGGGCGAGGCCACCAAGTCATTCTGGTTCATGGGCATCACACCGAGGATCTGCTCTATCGTGCGGGTCATGTTGACCTGCGTGTAGAAGGTGCTTTCCTCAGTTACTCCGGCCCCGGCGCCATCGGCGTTCACCTGCTGCATGACGTAGGGGCTGACGACATAGCCAGGGCTGCGGTGACCGTCAACGTGGTCCACGCCGTTCTGCGCGTCGTCTTCCTCGATGAAGATCGCCGAGTCCTTCCACACGCT
>JBAPYY010000233.1:0-23429 GCA_049284975.1 Occallatibacter sp. | reverse complement strand
CCGTAAAAGCCGCGCCGTAGGTGAAGATAATTAGGACGATCCCTGCGACTGACGCGTGTTGCGGAGTACTCATGCCGGGAAGCAGCGCAATGATGATCGTCAAAGGCAGCGTGACCCCCATCGAAAGCAGCCAACTGAGCACAGCGGCCAACAGAAAAAGCAGAAAGATGCGGCCCTTTGTCCCTTTACTCAAAATAGAAGAGCGCTTGACCGCTGCCCATGCGCCGATCTGCTCGACCACGCAAGCCGGAAAAGCCATCGAGAGCCGGAGCAGCATATAGAAGACGTAGCCAATAACAGCGACGAAGAGCAAGAACGCGAGTAAATCGAAAGGCGCCGCAAATAGGGATGGGGCCATGCCGGCGCGCCGCCCCAGTGCGGATATGCCCGCATAAAGAAGAATGAGCACTATCCATATGACAACTGGGGCCACCAATGTGATGAGCGCCAGAAGAAGATAGAGCCCGGCATAGCGCCAGCCGTGCGGCCACACGCTCTTGTAGGCATCGCGGATGGTGGTTGTTTCTCCCAGGTTCACGCGAGAGACAGCATGACTCATGGCCGCCATGGCCAGCGAGGTTGAAGCCAGCAGGACCGGCAGCACCACCAGCGCAACGGCAATGATGAAGACCCCTTCGAGAACGTTTCCCGCAAATACAGACACTGATCGCTCGCCGACCCATCTCCACCATGTGACAACCAATCCGGCGACACAGGCCAGCGCCAGTATCACTCCGGTAGGAATTACCGAGATGCCCAGGAAAAGAAGAAAGCGTGCTCGGTAAAGTTGGGTGGTGTGGTCCAGGATTTCGCCCAGCGTCGAAGGGTGCAGCGGCTCATTCATGCGGGCTCCCCTCGTCCTGTGAGGCTGTCGGTTGCGGCGCGGTCAATCCCGCGGCCTGCATCATCCACTCGATGTCGTAGCCCTCCTTGCGCACGCGCTGGTCGTAGTAGAAGAGTGTGATGCCGGTAGCCCAGATCGGTCCAAGAAAGCTATTGGTGAAGAAGGCGAGGACTTGCGAAAGCGCTTGAATTCCCGGTCCCGGCATCTGACCGGGGTGCTTGAAAGCCGCCACAAAGACAAAGGCCTGAGTAACGATAACCAGCATGAACTTGATAACGAAAACCAGCAGCGCCAGCAGGATGATGCGTCCCCATGAGTCTTTGGCTAATTCAATGCTGCGCCGGATCGCCTTACTGGCTTTGAGGTCCTCCACCACACAGGCCGGAACCGCGAGCGAGTAGCGCAGGCTCATCAGGACGGCGTAGATAGTTGCGGGCAGCATCAGCAGGCTAATGATCGCCATCACGCCGACGAAAACTATCGCCTCCTGTGGGTTGCTCGCAAACGTGGGTTGAGCGGCCATACCTGGTTGAGCGGCCAAGCCGCGAAAAGCTCCGTAGTGGGCGGCGAAACCGAGAAAGGCGGCGTAGAGCACCGCCAGCGGCGTCCAAACCCGGAAGTAGACAATCGTCATCAGCCAGAGATAGCGGCCCATGCGCGGACGAATGCTCTTGTAAGCGCCGCGGATGGTGGCCGGTTCGCCCAGGTGGACCCAGGCCACGGCACGGCTTATGGCGGCCGTGCAAACGCCCAGCATCAGAATCATCACCGGCCATAACACTACGAAAGAGAAGACAATCAGCCATAGCATCGTTCCGGCCACATGCCGTGCCTTGAGCAGTTCTGTCAGGCCAATCTGCGCAATGCCCAGCACCAGTATTGCGGCTGAATATGCGGAGAATATGCCTGCAAAAACCAGAAAATTTGTGCGGTAGAGTTGCGCTGTGCGGTCCAGAATCTCACCAAGAGTGAGCGGGCGAAGGTTGCTTTCCATGTCTAGCTCCCCTGAAATGCGGTGTTTGCGTTTGCCGGGATACTAACACAAACGAGCCACTATTCAAGGTTCTGAATTTTGGTTCCTTCGGGGATCTTGATCTGGAACTGGTCGTCGGAAAGTGTCATATTCTCTTTAACGCTCTCGACCGTTAGAACGAGTTGGTACTCCTCAAGCGGGCGCTTGATGGTGATGGTGGCGGGGTATCTTACGGAATCGAAATCCTGATAGTCCGCATAGGTGACATGGGTTTCCAGGTTGCCCGCGCTGTCGTATATGTCCTGTTGATAAGGCATCAGATCGTCGCGGCGGAAGGTCACCACGCGCATTGGCGTCAGTTCGTTGGTGCCCGGTTTGCGGCGGCTGATGCTGAGTATGTATTCCGGCACGCTGAACAGGTGCTTTCTGGCCGCGTCTTCCACTGTTTCCGAATCCGCCACAACCGCGTACAGGTCGTCCGGCTTCAGTCCACGCACCACCATGGCGTCATAAAAGAATCCCGGCCGCATGTTTTCTATCTGGCTGGTGGACTTTTTCTTCAGGTCATTTGCACCCTTCACCGCCAGGCTCTTCGACGGAATGAACAGGGTGAAATTTTTTCCGTCGCTGGCCATGTCGAACATGCGCGTGCCCAGCACGGGAACCTGTCCCAGGACCCGCAGCATCTCCGGCTTGCGCATCAGGATGTGTCCGCGAAATGTGGTGTAGTCCCTCGCTGTGCCTTCCTTGGTCTTGGTCACGCTGGCCTGGAGTTCAACCGTGGCGTTGAGACTGTCGAGTGCGGCCCAACTCTGGTTGAGCCGTTCCACCAACTCGCTTGGCGTGACCGTCTGCGTGATTGAAGGCGGCTTGGGAATGGGCAGTCTGCGCGTAGTCCACAGGCACCCGGAAAGCAGCAGCAGTGGCGCGACGAGCGTTGCGGCGGCAGCGCGACGATGGCTTGTCTTCATCGGTCACCTGCCTTTCGCATTGCGTGCCGGTAAACAGCCACATCGCGCGCATGATCTTCAATGGTGCTGGAAAACAGCGACCCACCCTGCGGGTTTGCCCCGGCGGCCACAAAGTAAAGATAGTCCGTCTTTGCCGGCGACATGGCCGCGCGCAGCGAACGCAGTCCGGGATTGGCCACCGGTCCCGGAGGCAGGCCGGCGTGCAGGTATGTGTTGTAAGGCGTATTGAGCTTCAGATCGCTTCCGTAGATTGCGCCGCGCCAGCGCCCATCGAGTTCAAGACCATAAATCACCGACGGGTCCGTCATCAGCGGTATCTTTTTGGCAAGCCGGTTTTCAAAGACGCTGGCCACAAGCGGACGCTGTGCGTCTACTGCAGTCTCCCGTTCCACCAGCGAAGCCATGGTCACCACTCGATGCACATTTCCCTTCAATCCAATTTGACCGGCCACTGCGCGGAAGCGCCTTACCATCGCAGCGCAAATCTGGGCCTGAGTCGCCTTGCGCGGAAAATGATAAGTGTCCGGAAACAGGTAACCCTCCAGGCTTTTCGCTCCGGGGTCCAGGTCAGCCACCAGGCTCGCCTGGCTTGTGGCCGTGTCAAGAAAATCCTGCCGGGAACCGAATCCCGCCTGCTCCAGCCTCGTGCCGATCTCAAAGATGCTTGCGCCTTCAGGAATGAATACCGTCAGGGTGTAAACATCGCCGCGGCTTATGCGCGCATAGACCTCGATAACTGGCGCAGGATGGTCGAACCGGTACTCGCCGGCCTTGAGCGTTTTCCGTCTCACCCAGCGCATCAGATCGAAGGCGAATTGGCTGCGCACCACGCCCGCAGCCTCCAGTTGCTGGCCCATTTGTATCGTCGAGGAGCCCGGCGTCAGCTCGACAAAAGTCTCCGTCTCCGGCCCGAACGGCGTAAGAACAAGCCACGCAAGCGCGCCTGCCGCCGCAGCGAGCAGCAAAAAAATTAAGACACGGAACATTCCCGCCGCGCCAGAACGCTTCTTTCTTCTACTCGTTCCTCTGCGACGCGCCATTTCCTGCTATTAACCCTTCATTCTGTTAGTGAGACGCGAAAAATCCTTCTCAAGACTCACTCCTCTCCATTGTAACGGGCATAGGGGACCGATCAGGGCATTTCTTCGCCCCGCGCGCTGGGAGCTTAAGCTGGAAGCTAGGAGCTAGAGGCTGAAAGCTGATTCCCATCCTCGCTATCTCGCCCTCGACGTCGGCAACCGCCGCATTGGAGTCGCCGTGTCAGACGAACTGGGACTGACGGCCCAGCCGGTACTGACTCTGGAGCGACGGCACAACCAGCGCGAGGACCTGCGTTCGCTGGCGCGACTGGCGCGACGCTTCGCCGTTGTTGGCATCGTAGTGGGCAATCCCATCCATCTCTCCGGCGACGTGAGCCCTCAGGCCGCAAAAACGCAAGCCTTTGCCGCCGAACTGGGCACGCTGACCGGTTTGCCCATCCACCTGTGGGATGAACGGCTGACCACGCGCGAGGCCCACCAGATTCTGTATGAAGCCGGACACGCGCGCCAGCAACATCGCCGAGTTGTAGACCAGGTGGCCGCGACGCTCATCCTGCAGTCGTTTATGGAAAAACAGGGAAAAGGGGTCAGCGATCAGGGATCAGCGGGACGCCCGTAGTTGGATTCGCTCGGAGTTCAAGCCTAGAATCAAGCGCGCCGGCAAACTCAGGGCAGGCGTGGAATCCACAAATTCAGGCTTGCGCGCGGCGTCCGTGGCTCTTCCCTGACCCCTGAACCCTGACCCCTGAACCCTGACCCCTGAACCCTGATCTCTGAACCCTGTTCTGCGTATAATAAGAAGTTAAGTTCTTTTATCTCTTGCGGACGATGCCAACCCTGCTCGCCGCCACGGACCATAAATGCCCGAACACATCAAAAAACAGCTTCTCGCCGAGATTGCACTCCTCGAGCACGAACTCCAGCATGAGCTGCCCGCCGAGATCAAAAAGGCTGTGGCCATGGGAGACCTCTCGGAAAACGCCGAGTATCACATGGCCAAGCAGCGCCAGACGTTTGTGGATGCACGCCTGGGCCAACTAAAGAGGCGCATGGCCGAGTTGTCGCTGGTGAATCTGACGAACATTCCCAGAGACAGGACCGGCTTTGGCTCGACGGTCGTGGTATTCGATTCCACAAAAAACGAAGAGATCGTCTACCGTCTTGTGACCAGCGAAGAGTCCGATGTCTCGAAGGGGCTCATCTCAACCACCTCGCCCATTGGCCGCGGGCTGGTAGGCAAGCGTGTGGGCGACGTTGCCACCATCGTCACGCCCAACGGCAAGCGCGAGTTGGAGATCCTGAAACTGACCACAATTCACGATGAGGCCGCGAAAGGCGAAAGCCAGGACGGCGACGCCACTGGCACACAACAGTAGTAGGGAAGATACGAATGACCTGGACCAGCGCTTTCGGCCGCGCATGCGGATGGCTTCTAGACAAAATCGTTCACGGACTGGCGCTGACCCGCATCTCGCCCAATGTGCTTACCTTCATAGGACTGGTCATCAACATCGTGGCCGCGTTTCTGTTTGGGCACGCTAACGCAGCCAACGCCGATTGGATGTTTCTTTACGCCGGCATGGTGATCTTTGGCGCCGGCATCTTCGATATGGTCGATGGTCGCGTGGCACGGCGCAACAACCAGGTCACTGTCTTCGGCTCGTTTTTCGATTCGGTCATCGACCGCTACTCCGACGTGGTTCTGTTCTTCGGATTGCTGGTCTACTACGGCCGCATCAACCGTTTCCGCTACGTGGTGCTTGTGGCCTTCGTCATGGTCACTTCGCTGATGGTCAGCTACACGCGCGCCCGCGCCGAGGCTCTCATCGGCCAGTGCAAGGTGGGATTCATGGAGCGCCCGGAGCGCATCGTGCTCATCATCATCGGCGCGCTGTTCAACCACTGGGGCGCAATGGCTCCGGTGCTATGGGTTCTGGCCGTGCTCTCCACCATCACGGTGGCCCACCGCATCATCTACACCTACCAGAACACCAAACAACTCGCGCCGCCAGTATAGAAGCACGGTCCCAACGGCTCTACGCGAGCAATCGGATTCAGTCAAATTTTAAAGCTTGTTGCATAACGCGGCCTTGTATCAGGGCACAACTTCAGTTGTGCCGAAAAGCCCAGCTCCGGAGGGAGGCGGGGGTTTCAACCCCCGCATAAGGCCAGCGAAATCAACGTGCGCTTTAGCCCCGGGGGATACGTCCTCGCTGACCGAGCGGGATTACATCCAGCCTTTAGCAATTCACCATCACCACCGAGCACGGCTGCTCTGGCCTCCATTGAACCAGAAAGCTGGTCACGGCTGACACTTCCATGCGCCTCATGGCTTCAAATTGCCCGCTCTTCTGGCTGTACAGAAGCCTGCCGGTTTCACTGAGGACGGCCAGCGCTGGCACACCCTTCTCAATCGGAACCTGGTAGCGTTCTGCGATGTCCAGGTTGACGTCCATGTGTCCGATGTTCACGTGCACCAGCACGAAATTCGCCTCTAGAATTCGCAGGTTGGCCGGATTGTGCAAGTAAATGTCCAGCACCTGGCAATCGGGGCACCAGTTGCCGCCAAAGTCCAGCAAAATGCGCTTGTGCGTGCTGGCAGCGGTCTTGAGCGCGGCCGCCAGGTCGGCCTTGGCCTGCGACGGGTCGGGATAAATCTCGCGGCCTGCTGAGCGGGCGCTTCCGGCGCTCACGGCAATCAAGACGGCAAGGGCGAATATCTTTATAGTCTTCAAGGCAACTCTCCAGAACTGTTCTAAGTTTGCCACAAACCCGCACCGCAAGCCACATTGCCCGATTGCCGCAACATTTTCATGCTTTGCGCCGCTACCCTTGCTCCCCATGAACCGCCGGAACAGTTATTCTTGGAACTGGATGAAGAACTCTGTCGATCTGCGCAAGCGGTTGGAGTCCTCGAACTTCCCCGACCTGGGAGCGATGATGGAGGGCTACGCCCGGGCGGCCGTGGAGCGCGCCACCAACGAGTTCCAGCAGATTCTTGATTTCACCTCGGAATCGATCGACGGCCTCGACGAACTTCTGGTGGTGGTGGGCGAAAGCCCCGAGCTGGATCTGGACTTCGAGGTGCGGCTCTGGGGCAGCTACCTGGGCGAGGTGCTGCGTCGCCGCTACGCCGGCAATTGGGAGATGACCCAGTATCCCGGCGGCGCAATGGCGGTTCCGGCCATCGAGGTGCGCGGCTCACGGCTCTTTCCTCTGATGAAGGTTTACCGCCGTCTCACCGTCGGCGATGAGGAAGACCTGCGCGCCTTTTATTCGATGGTGACCGAGAGGCTTGGCAAGCCGGCGCAGGTGAACTAGGGTCTGGTTCGCCCGTTCCTGCGCGGATAATCAGCTTTGTGCGACAATATTCCTTGAGAGAGCGCGGCGGCGAAAGCCGAACGCGCGGAGGGTGAATTTATGGGTGATTTTTTACAGCCAACGCATCTCCTGATTATTGCAATTGTTTTGCTTGTTCTCTTCGGAGGCAAAAAGTTGCCGGAGTTGGGCAAGGGATTGGGTGAGGGCCTGAAGGGCTTCAAGGAAGGCCTCAAGGGCGTCAGCGATCCACCGCCTCCTGCTGCGCCTGCGCCAACAGTTCAGCAGAGTGCGGCGCCCGCACCGCCGCCGACAACGCCGGTCGAGCCCAAATAGGACACAGCAAAGCTATATATTGTGGGGTTTCGGCCTTGCGTGGCGCCCTGCTTCATTAGCGTGAGTCGAGTTCAAGAATAAAGGCCTGCGCGAGAGCGCAGGCCTTTCGTGTCTGTATCGGTTGAGCGGTCCAGCCTAGCGCATATCCTCTGCTGACGGGTAATAGCCCTGCTTGGCTACGACCTCCATGCCGGTCCGTTCCAGGCGCACTTCAATCTTTCGGAACTTGCCGTCGATAACCGGCTGATGGCTGTAGTAGCCCAGCGTGTACTGGTTGCGCGCCTCTTCTGCGATTCTGGCGTAGCTCTTCTCGATACCGTCCAGACCGCGCTCCGCGTCCGGCTCGCCACCCGTAGCCAGAATGTACCTGGCCAGAATGTTGTCATACATCGAAAACGGCAGGTGAACGCGGCTCACGTAGCCCTCACCCCAGCGTGCCGAGTCGCCCACGAGCGTGCCGTATACCGCAATTTTGTTGGTCTCCAGGTAGCGCAGCACTTCTTTGTAAGTCGCCTTGCTACCGTACTCCTTGCCGTCGCTGATGACGTAGATAATGCGGCGGCGGCCCTTGGGACGAGTCGAAAGCTCCTTGGCCGCGGCCAGGATGGCGTCGTTGAGAGTGTGAATCTCCTTGGGGATGGTCATGAATGTACTGCCACCGGCCGAGCGTCCCGGCTGGAGGTTAGGATCGACGCAATTGCCGTTCTGGCGTACGTTGCAACCGGCCATCGGCCCGTCGTTGACTGGAACCAGCATCTCTTCGCCGGCAGCCTTGGCCATTGAGAGCACGAAAGGAACTCGTGCGCTCTGCGCGCCGGTAAAGCCTCCGGAGCGATTCTGCGCGCCGTTGTTATAGGAGAAGACTTCAATCTCGTCATAAGGCGTGAGCGCGCCCTGAATAGCGCCCAGCGAGTTGTTCACTTTGTTCATCACATCGGTAGTCAGGCTCTGGTCGATGACAAAAGCTATCGAAAGCGGGAACGAATCCGTGGTGAAAAAGGCTATGGGCTCGCGTGTATCGTTCTCGAAGACCTTGAAGTCGCGATAGGTAAGGCCGGGCACCAGCTTTCCCTTCGAGTCCTTCACCGTGACCGGAACTTCGACAAAATTCACATGCACGCGGATCAGCGAGGTTGCCTTTTCAACGCCCTCGCCCGCTGCGGGCGTTTCCGGCGGTGCGGTCTGCACCGTATCCTTGCTCTGATTGGTGGGGGGCTGACTGGATGCCGGTTGGCTCGCGGGAGCGGGCTGTTGTCCTGGAAGATTCGAGGACGAATTAGGTCCTGTCGGCGTCTCCCCGGCACCCTGGCCGGGAGTAATCGGGCCGTTCACATCCGACGCCAGCGGCTTCGGCGCCTGAGGTGTCGGCGCATCAGGCACGGCAGGTTGTTGCTGTTGGGCCGCAGCCGTCATGCTCAGGCTCAGATGCGAATTCGGACTCAAACTCAGGAGCGCAGCCAGCGCGATTGCCGTCAAACCTAGCTTCACAGATATTCTCCACTCAAAAAACAGGGGCGCAATTCTCAGAGTATCAGACGTGCCGAAACCGCGCAGGTTTCACTCCCGGCGCGAATCCCGTCAGGCCTACGCTCCTGAGACTCGAAATTTCGTCTAAAATGACCGGAATGAGACCTCTATGGGGAGTTGCACTGCTGCTTGGCTCAACGGCACTGGTTCCGGCCAGGGCTCAGATTGCGCCCTCGCCGGACGCGCCCCCAGTCAGCACCGCGCCGGACACTGCGCCCGAAGAAGCGCCGGTGGCGACCCTCAAGCTGAATGTTGATCTGGTGAACGTATTTTTCACCGTGAAGGATAAAGCAGGCAATCTGATTCCTCATCTGACCCAGAGCGATTGCACGGTCTCAGAAGACAACCAGCCGCAGATGTTAAAGAGCTTTGTGGCCGAAACCGAGCAGCCGCTGACCCTGGGAATTCTGCTGGACACTTCTAACAGCCAGGCCCGCGTACTGCCCTTGGAGCAGGATGCGGGAAGCCAATTCATCCAGCGCGTGCTTAAGCCCAAAGATGAGGCTTTTCTGCTCTCCTTCGACGTGGACATAAATCTGCTGCAGGATTACACGAATAGCCCTCGCCAACTGGCGCGCGCCATGAACAAAGCTGATATAAACTCCGGCAGCAACAATCGCGCGGCGGGCATTCCCGGTGCCGGAGGCGGAACCATCCCCTCCATAGGCAAGCCCAAAGGAACCCTGCTCTACGACGCGGTCTATCTGGCCGCCAACCAGAAGATGAATCAGGAGACGGGACGCAAGGCATTGATTCTGCTCACCGACGGCGAGGACGCCGGAAGCCGGACAAAGATTAGTGAGGCCATTGCCGCGACGCAGAAGTCCAACGTTATGGTTTACGCGATTCTGATTGCCGACCGCAACTTCTACGCGAGCCTTGGCTACAGCGGTTATTCGGCAATGAAGAAAATGACCGAGGAGACCGGCGGAAGGCTGATCGACGTGGGCAACAACGGCAAGAAGCTCGAAGCTGCCTTCCAGCAAGTCGAAGACGAGCTGCGTACCCAGTACATAGCCAGCTACACGCCCACGAACGCCAAAATGGATGGCAGCTTCCGCGCACTCTCAGTCCAGTGCCGCGACGGCGCTAAAGTGCAGGTACGCAAAGGCTATTTCGCGGTCGCCCCAGAAAACTAGAATGCGCTGGCTCTGCCTGAATGCGGGGCTCAACTGTGCAAAAACAGGCAAAACACAGCCAATGAGTACCGTTTTCACACAACAAGTTACCTTCGTCTTATCACAAAGTAATCTGGCAAACGGAATGAGTCTTATCTAATATCTATCGGCAGAGGTTGAAAAGAGTTTAGCCCTCCGGAGAAAATTTTTTCGGCGCGCGGATTTTCTTCCTCAGGAGCAAGTCATGACGACCAACTGTGCAGCCAGCGAAGGATTCGAGATCAGCCCGCGGTTCCGCCGCACCATCGAAGAGCGGATTGCGCGACTGGAGAAGGATGCCGCGTTTGATGAGGCGCAGTTGACCTTGCTCAAGGACGGCGACCATATCCGCAGGCACATGCGACTGGTGGCCGTGCAGCGTGGCGAGGCTCTGCGCATGCGACTGTTTCTGGATCGCGCCCGCCCCCGCCCGGCCCGGCCGATCATTACTCTCTGAATGTGCACTGGCCTGTCGTCGCCCAAAGGCGAGTGAACCGCACGGTCTTCAGCGGAAGATCTATTAAGGGAGCACTCGAGTCCGCGTGACATCAAATGGGTGGTCCATGAGGCGTTCAGTGCGTTCGACGAAATGGTCGGTGGCCGGCAGAGCAGCATGCCGCTCAAAGGCGGCTTCGTCGGTCCAGCGCGCATGTAACCAAAACAGTCGTGGATCCCTCACGGAGCGATAGGCTTCGATGGAAATGCAACCGGGCTCAACCCGGACGCGAGCGACCGCATCCCGAAGTTCAGCAGCCAATGCGTCCTCCTTGCCGGCAAGCGCATGAAATCGCGCAAAGATCACTAACTCTTTCGACGGCATTTGTGGTCCCTCCTTCGCCGAATTGTGGGCCGGATTAGCCCCTGAAAGTCGATTGTTCCCTTGTCCGCCCGCATTCAAGGCGAACAAAAGCAGGGTGGCTCCAGCCATTACGACAGCGTGCCTCCGCAACGGAATCGATGCGAGAAATTGCTTCACGAGGTCGGGCCTCCTTTCAGAGCTTCACAATAAGTCTCTAGCGGCACGTGCCGCACAGTTTCGTTTCGGTCCCTTTGAGCATACCTCGAAGCCAGCGTTCTGCTCTTATGGCGATCTCGCCGGAAGGTGGCCGCAACAGGTCAAGAGGGTGTTCCAATTCCTATCGCCTGTTCCCTAGTCTTCATCCCCTCCGTTTTTCGCAGGTTGACGCAATTTGTGACACGGGCCTGCACTGATTTTCAATGGGTTAATCGCGTTCTTTACATGATTTGTTGAATCCCGTTGCCGATTGCTGGCACGGTCCCACCGTTTTGACGCAATCAATGACATAAACCGGGCCGGCTGATTGGCGTGCAGGATTGCAGGACGCTTCACAAGAGAGTCAACGATCGAACGAATCTTTGGTTTGAAGTCCATCCACTTCCTGCCGATATAGATGTTGCGCGTTCTGGCGCGGGAGGGACACGACCATGCCGCAGAACTGTTGGGAATTCAAGAAGTGTGGGCGTCAGCCCGGCGGGCTCAAAGTAAATGAACTTGGGGTTTGCGCGGCCTCAACCGAAGCGCGGGTCGAAGGCATTAACCACGGGAAGAATGGTGGCCGTTGCTGCTGGGCGATCGCCGGGACTTTGTGCAAGGGCGAGAAGCAAGGCGTTTTTGCACAGAAGTTGGAGAATTGCATGAAATGCGACTTCTATCAACAAGTCAAGGAAGAAGAAGGGGGCGGCGCGGTAAAGAGTCGCGACGTGCTGCAAAGACTGGCCTAGCGAGTCTATAGCCCCTTTCCGGTGGCGTTCCACTGCAGTGGAACGCTCTCCGCTGAACTCTTGGCTGTAAAGGATGTCCTGATAACAATGTGTAAACCATGTCATGGAACTTGACAGTCTTAGTGCGATGAGCGGGCGGGTTCCAGACCGATCTCGCCTACTAGGCGGGCAGCTATGCGCCCAGCGGCAACATCCCCCAATTTCCTATTCCCTGCTCTTCGCTAGAATTGTGCTTAGCGGATCAGGCGGCCGCGTCCATGGGCAAACCGTGCACGTCCATCGAATCAAACCACAGCGAATTCATCCTGCAGCAACACATCTTCTTCACTGCCTCCGCCGCTGCTGAGGAACGCGTGAACCTTTCTCCCAAGGACAGAGCGTCGTTGCGCATCCTCAGCGCCAACAGCGTTGCCTACCTTGACCTGACGGGAAGCGGAAATGAAACTGCAGCGCACGTGCGCGCCAATGGGCGTTTGACCCTCATGTTCTGCGCGTTTGAAGGCGCGCCCACCATCCTGCGCCTCTATGGGTGCGGCAAGGTGTTGGCGCGCGGCAGCTCTGCCTATCGCGAGTTGCTGGCCTCTGCTTTCGACGACGAAGAAAGCCTTGGCGCCCGGCAAATGGTTGTTCTTGAGATTGACCTGGTAAAAACTTCTTGCGGCTATGGCGTGCCGCTGTTTAATTACATCGGAGAACGGCCAACATTGAAGCGATGGGCAGAAGCAAAGGGCGAAGCAGGCCTGGAAAAATACAGGCTTGCGAAAAACACGTTCAGCATGGACGGCTTTCCAACCGGAATTGCTGAGCCGCAGGAAGCAGGCAACGGGCAATAAAGAGGTTGAAGCCGGCAGACCTCGAGGAGGAGCGATGGAACTGGACTATTTTGTTGTGGACGTTTTCACCGATAGGGCGCTCGCGGGCAATGGGCTGGCTGTCGTAATGAACACCGTGGGGCTTGGCACCGAGCGGATGCAAGCGATCGCGCGCGAATTCAATTTGTCAGAAACCACTTTCATCGAACGCCGGCCGCCAGCAACCGAGCAGGCCGAAGGAGTGCGCGTGCGTGTATTCACCGCGCAGGAGGAGTTGAATTTTGCCGGCCATCCCACGCTGGGCACGGCGAGCGTGCTCAAGCTTCACGCGCCAGAAACCCTCGCGGGCGATACGGTAACCCTCCGGCTCAACGTGGGTCCTGTACCGGTGCGCTTTGCCGGCCAGCCCGGCCACTCGCAGGGCCTGTATGGCGAGATGACGCAGCCTGACCCGGAGTTTGGCGTGGAGCTGGACTCCAGGGAAGTGGCACGGCTGGCCGGGCTGAACCTCGACGACATTGATCCAGCTTTGCCGCCACAGATTGTCTCCACAGGCACCGCCTTCGCTATTGTGGCCCTGCGCTCGGACGAGCCTCTGGCGCGCCTCAACGTAAGCCAGCTGGAGGCCACGGCATGGCTGCGCAAAAGCGGTGCGCGCTGGTTCTATGTGCTGGGACCGACCGGCGCCGAGGCGCCTCAATGGCGCGCGCGAATGCAATTCAATGGCGGCGAAGATCCGGCCACCGGCTCCGCTGCAGGATGCGCCATCAGCTACTTGGTAAAGCGCGAAGCTGTCCCTTCGGGTGTGCGCCTTCATCTGCGCCAGGGAGTTGAGATCAACCGGACAAGCGATCTGTATATTTCTGCACGCATCTCTTCGGCGAGGGTCACAGAAGTGCGCGTCGCGGGCAGCACTGTTCTTGTGGCAAAAGGACGGCTTTTCCTGCCATGATGCACATGCTTTCAACAGGATTTCATCGCGGCAAGTGTTGACTTGTCATGAATCTAGCCGTTTTCCACCGGTGGTCTGAAAATCGTTGCGCAGATTTTCGCTTCGTCTTCCCTCTTCACAGCACCTTCCATCCCTCGTACGCTTGGCCTTCATTGAAGGAATTTAACCGGTACTTTTCTCGGTGTTGACCCAGGTTTCATTTGTAAATCGATCGTGAGCAGAGACAGCCGCCTGTGCACTGAAATGCAGGTTGCCGCATTGCAAGTTCGCTATGCCCGCCAGGGCCAGGCGCGCACCATGCAAGGCAATCCAGCAGCAGGAAAACGGCAGGTTCGCTCCCGTTCGCAGGGCCACGGAGGCGAATCGCACCAACCTGCCATAAAGAGCGGGAGGGGTGAAGACTTCCCTGACAAACAAAAAATTGCACGAAGGAGTTCACCCCCGTACCATGCGACCCAAGAAAATTATTCTCTGCGTAGACGACAACGAACAAGAGCTTTCCGTGCTCAAGTTCATGCTGGCCACCAACGGTTACCGGGTAATTTCAGCCGGCAACGGCAAGGATGCCATTAGCGTATTTGCCGAGACTCCGGTTGATTTGGTGCTGGCCGACTTTGCTATGCCTCAGATGAACGGCGCACAGTTGGTCGAGCGGCTCAAACAGATTGCTGCCCATGTGCCCATGATTCTGCTGGGCGATCCGCAGAAGATGGCCGGCGAGATGCACTCGGCCGATGCCCTGCTGGCCAAGAAGAACTGCACGCCCCAGGAACTGCTGGAGCGCATTAAAGTGATGAGCGCACGCAAGCGCGGCCCCCGCAAGGGCTCCCAGCGGATGGTGCCTGTGGTAGAACTGGCGGTGGCGTCGTAAAAACAGAGAATAGGGAATTGGGAATAGGGAATAGAAAGACCGCGGCTTGCTGGAGGATGAGATATCCGCGGTGTCCCGTCCCCCAAGCAGAAATGCAGCGAAAGGATGCAGCGCGGGCTGCGTGCCCTATTCCCTGGTCCCTAGTCCCTAGTCCCTCGCTCCTTTCCCCTTGACTGCATCGCAAACCAGTGGGATACTCGCCAGCTATACCCAGCCTGGAGGCTTTTTCCCTCCTCCAGCGAATGGTCGGCTTTATGGATCTGATTGTTCTGCGTCTTCTTTTTGTGGCTCTTCTTGCCGGAGTCTGCTATTTCCTTCATCCATTCGGCATGACAGCATGGGTGAGTGCGGGCGCGGGAGCCGGGGCGGCCTGCGCGGTAATTGTCTTCGAATTTCGAGTGCGGGCGCTCAGCCTGAAGCGACTGATCGGCGCCGTGGTGGGCAGCGTGTTGGGCATCGTGGGCGCGGCGCTGTTTTGCCTCGTGCTACGCAGTGCCCCGCTCAGCGGATCTACGTCAGCCGCACTGCAAATATTCGTTCTGCTGCTGATGACCTATATCGGGCTGCTGGTGGGCGCCAACAAGGGCGACCTGCTGAACCCCGCTGCGCTGGGCACCGTCTTCATGGGCGATCGGCCCCTGCGACGTAGCGCCAAAGTGCTGGACACCAGCGTCATCATCGATGGCCGCATCGCCGACATCGCCGAGGCCGGCTTCATTGACGGCACGATGGTGGTGCCGGAGTTTGTCCTGCGCGAGTTGCAGATTGTGGCCGACTCCACTGACGGCTCCAAGCGCCAGCGCGGCCGCCGCGGCCTCGACATGCTCCAGCGCATGCAATCCAACACCGCCATCCAGGTGCAGATCGTCGCGGACGATTTTCCTGCCATCCGCGAGGTTGACCTCAAGCTGCTCGAGCTGGCCAAGAAATGGGAGGCCAAGGTGGTCACCAACGATTTCAACCTGAACAAAGTGGCCCATCTGCATCGCGTCGAAGTGCTGAACATCAACGATCTGGCCAACGCGCTCAAGCCCGTCGTGCTGCCCGGCGAGCGCATGACAGTGCTCATTCTCAAAGAGGGCAAGGAGTTCAATCAGGGCGTGGGCTATCTGGACGACGGCACCATGGTGGTGGTCGATCACGCGCGCAAGCTCATCGGCAAATCCGTCGAGATTTCAGTCACCAGCGTGCTCCAAACCGCCAGCGGCAAAATGATCTTCGGCAAGATGGAAGAAAACGGCAAAATCAGCGAGCCAGGGCGGCCAGGACCGGTAGAGATTTCGCACTAGATCCCTACCTTTCGCATAGAGTGCCAATAGGATGGGCGCGGGGCGCTGGTTGCGAAGCAACTGCCGGCGCCCGCGCTCCGCCAGTTACGGCCGGTCCCGGAGAAGAGTCAATCGCCGCTTGACGTCCGGCCACTCCGCCTCAACGATCGAGTAGCGAGCCGAATCGCGAGGCGTAAAGTCGGCGGCCATGCGGTGGGCGCGCAAAATCCCTTCAAATTTCCCGCCGATCCGTTCGATGGCAGCTTTTGAACGCTGGTTGCGGGCATCGGTATGAAGACAGACTCGGAGCACATGCCAGGATTCGAATGCATGTGTCAGCATGAGGAGTTTGGCTTCGGTATTGGCGGCGGTGCGGATGGCGGAGCGTGTCAGCCAGGTGTAGCCGATCTCGCAGGCGTCGGGGTGTTGGCGGCCGCAGCGCGAATGCCCTTGCGGCCATGCCCAACGCTCAATATCGAAGAAGCGCGTCGAGCCGAGGACCGCACCGTCCTCGATGCGGATGATGGCGAAGGGTACGGCGGTGCCGGCATCGCGCCACGCCAGCGCAGTCTCGATGTAGTCGACTACCGCAATCCTTCCCTTCGGCACCGCGGTCCATTGGTACAGCGATGGATCATTTGCCGCTGCCGATGCCAATCCTTCGGCGTGGCGCTGTTCGAGCGGCTCAAGACGAATCTGTGTGCCCGAAAGCACTAGACTACCCATCTTCGTGACGCTCCTTATTCAACAAACTCGCTGGTGGATGGAATCGAAGTGGCGCGTATCTCCAGTGACAGCACTTTTGCAACGTGGGGTCGATTTTGTCGCTCGATGCTAAAATCCCTCGGGCAAGGTTGACGACCCTCGGGCAGTCTAACATTTTCCGCATGTTGATTATGTTTGGCACGACGCGAAACGTGCGCGGACCGACTGGCTAATCCGCGCGCAGCGCTACCATGGGGTCGATTGATGCTGCCCGGCGTGCCGGCATGTAAGAGGCAAGCAAGGCCGTGACAAAGAGAACCAGGGCGACCGCAAACAACACTGAAACGTCCATTGCGCCCACGCCGTACAACGTAGTTTGCATGATACGGCCTACCAGCACGGAGCCGCCCAGCCCCAGCGCTAAACCAATCACTGCGAGCATCGACGCTTCCCTGATGATGAGCAGCGTCACGCGGCTTTTTCCCGCTCCCAGCGCAAGGCGCAGGCCAATTTCCTGTGTCCGCTGCGAAACCGTAAAGGCCATCAGACCGTAGATGCCTATAGCCGCTAGCAGCAGCGCAGCCACGGCAAAGCTGGCAAACAAGCGCATCGTGAATCTGTCTTCGGCGAGCACTTCATCTTTGACCTGATCCATGGTGCGCACATGCGCCAGGGCGATCTGCGGGTCCACCGAGTGCACTGCAGCGGCAATGGTCTTTGCCATGGCTCCGGGCTCCTCGGCAGTGCGGACGCCGATATTCACGTCCGGCGAGAGAGATTGCGCCAGTGGCACATCCACCTCGGGGTTGTCCTCCCGGAAGTCCCCGCGCCGCACGGTATGGAAGATGCCCACTATTTGCCACTCGATTGGAGGCCCGAGTTGCGGCTGGCCGGGGATGATCTCTTCTATTAGCACGTGCTGTCTTAAGGGGTCCATGCCCTTCAGATATCGATTGGCAAATTCCTGGTTCACCATTGCGACTCGCACGCTTGCCGCCGAGTCCTGCTCAGTAAATGAACGTCCTTGCAGGACCTGAATGCCAAAGGTTCTGAAATAATCTGGCGATACGGATTGGAAGCCGGTATCTGGTCGCTGTGAAGGGTCGCCGTAGGTCCGCCCGCCAACTATGCTGAATGGCATGCCGTCGCTCGTTCCGCGGAGCGGCATCCCCGTCACAGCCGCCACATTGGACACTCCGGGTACGGACTGAAGCGCGCTGAGCATTCGCTGCTGGTACGCGTTCATCTCTCCGGGAGTCTGGAACCGTCCCTGAGGCTGCTCCAGTCCGAAGACCAGCACATGGTCGGTGCGCACCCCCAGATCTACGCGAGTGAGATTCCAAAAGCTGTGAATGGCAAGTCCGGCGCCCGCCAGCAACGACAAGGCAAGTGCGAACTCCCCGACGATAAGCGCTCGGCGCAACTTGTGACTGCCCGTGCCGGTAGCCGAGCGCCCGCCAACCTTCAGCGACTCCGCCGGGTCCACACGAGAGGCATACCATGCGGGCGCGCAGCCAAAGACCAGGCCAGACAGTGTCGTGGCAGCCACGGCCACAGCCAGCACCGGAAGATTCAACCGAAAATCGGCTTCCGAAGGCAAGATACCCTCAGGCACAAGGCTGAGAATCACACGCAAAAGTCCCGCTCCCAACCCGATGCCGAGTCCACCGCCGAGAACGGCGAGCAATAGGCTCTCGGTCAGGAACTGATTGAAAATCTGCGCGCGGGACGCTCCCAGGGAACTGCGAACTGCAATTTCGCGGTTTCGCCCCGCGCCTTGCGCCAGCAGTAGATTGGCAATATTCACGCAGGTGATGAGCAGCACGAAGCCAACCGCTCCCAGAAGAAGCCACAAATTTCGAATGCGCTCAGGAGGCAGAAAGTCGTTTTTCAGTGGCTCGACGGTTGCGCCCCAGCCCTTATTTGAGCTGGGATAAGCTGCGGCAATATGCTCCGTCACAGCGTCCATATCAGCCTGCGCCTGTTTGAGCGTGACTCCGGGTTTCATCCGGCCCATCGCTATCAGCCAGTGATAGTCGTGATTGATTTGCTGGGGCGTGAACGTTAGCGGAGCGGCCAGTTCCGGGCCCAAACGGTCGGGAAGGCCGGGCGACAGTACGCCAACGACCGTATAGGGTACTGTGTTGATGCGCATCGTCTGGCCCAGAATGTTCGGATTTGCGCCCAGCCGGTTCCACAGCCTGTGAGTAAGGATGACGACGTGATCGCGCCCACGCACACCCTCGTCCGGAAGGAAGTCGCGGCCCATCGCAAAGGGCATACCTTGGAGGTGGAACCACCCCGGCGTGGTGAGCCTTGCCGACAACTGCTCGGGCTGGTCCGCTGTAGCCAGATTGAAACTCGTCTCGGTCCAGGCTGACAGTTCCTGAAACGACTTGCTCTGCCGTTGCCAGTCGAGAAAGTCGCCAGCGGAGATTACATTTCTTTCGCCGTTGATCTTCGACCAGACAATCACCAGTTGATTGGGCTGAGGATAAGGAAGCGGCGCTAGCAATGTGGCATAGACCACCGTGTAAATCGCAGTTGTCGCGCCAATGCCCAGCATCAGTGTTCCAATCACCGCTGCCGTCAATCCGAGATTCCTGCGCAATGAGCGAATCGCGTAGTGAAGATTCCTAATCAGAAGTCGCATGACCCACCTTTCCCGTGAGGTCAACCCTCCAACAAACCCCCAGCACGTTCTGTTCCAAAATAAATGTGCGTTTTCCGATGAAAATAAACGGCTTAACGGTTATATTTCGGCAGAAATTCTCCCCAAACTGTCCAAAAGCGAATTCTTGTGTCCGGCTGCGAACACCGTGCTTTCCAAAAAACCGAAATCCCTGTGGCCGCCGCTCGGTGCGCTTAACTTGCGCCGGAATAGCCTGTCATCGTGCCGCCGTTCCATAAAAAGCATTGCTTCCGGCCCGCAGATCGCGCCCATAGATGATCGCCACGTTTGTTCCCAGAACCGTTAACTTGACTTCGGCTCCGGCGTCGAAAAGCCACTGTCCGTTAGACAGTCCATATGTCGGCGCGCCTGCTCTGCCAATGTCGAGCAGCGGGCCTGCCTTGATCGCGAACAGGCCGTTGCCATAGAGCCGTTTGTAGAAATCAGTATTCGAAATAAAGTAGTCATTTCCGAGCGGAGAACTGCCTTTGCGCCCGTCGCGCGTGCCAATCTGCCCGCACATCCACAGGTCGGTGTCCCGCTCCATGCCAAGCATGAACAATTCGTCGAACGGCGCGCCTCCAGAGCTCCGGCCCGCTCGCAGCCTCTGTTCTGCTTCATACTTGTCGCCTTGCGCCTGAGGAAACCAATCTGCCGCAGCCGATCCTTGCAGCTTGCCAAACAGGATCGCCGGATTGGACCAAAGCCGCCCGATCTCAGAACTCGCCTCTGTCGTGAGTGAAAAGCGCCGATCGGGAATATCCAGGATTTTGTCCTCAATTGAAGCCATCGGTTTCAGTTCGAATCCGGAAGAAACCAACGCGGGAGTCAGCGCCGTGCCGTAAACCACATCGCTATAACTGCGGTGCGATAACTCGGCCCCTGTTGACCACGTGAGGCGTCCGCTAGAGAACGAGGTCACCCGGCCCGTCAGCGCCTGCCGCTCAAGGTTGAGCGACCCCAGCGCCGGAGCGGGTCCCGTGAACGATTGTCGAATCACCCAATTTTCATCCCGTGCATCGATGGAAAACTGGCTTCGCCACTGGGGCAAATCATGCAGCGGCGCGGAGAACGAAACCCAGGCCCGCCTTTTGTTCGCGTCCCAGCGCAAAAGCGATTCAACATTGGTGGCCGATTTCCCAATGTTGAAATAGCTGGGATAAATGGTTTCGTAAGGCGCCCCAGCAAATGTTGCGACCAGCGCTTGCAAGCGGCTGCTGCCGAAGCCGTCCCGCTCCATCGCATGAAAGTCCGCGTCGAAGCTTCCGTCGGCGCGCGCCATCAGCGCAATGTTGTATGCGGGAAAAATGCCAAGTCCCTTCAATCGCGCTTCTGTCGCCGCAAAGTCCGCCTGCTTGAGATCGGCTGCTGGAGAAAAGACGAACGCGCGGTCGAGAATGAGGCGTTGCACGCGCAGGTGCTGGTCAAAATCGAGAGCAGCAATGTATGGCTTCTGAACGCGGTTCCAGTATTTGAGCGCAGCGTTCAGGTTTCCCATTACGAAATAGACGCTGCCTGCGAAGTTGTTGGCATAGTCGTCCCGAGGATCGAGCTTCAACCCTATCCGCAGCCAGGCCGCCGCCTCTGGGTATCGTTTCTGTTCAAAGGCAATGCCGGCCAGTTCAATGGGAAAGCGCTTCTGGCTGGGACACTCACCCTGGCCGGCCAGCAGCGCCGCGCGCGCCTCCGGCCACCGTTCGAGGTGCGCTAAAGCCATCCCGTATGCGAAATTCAAATCCGCTGAGCGGTGCGGCAGCCGCTCAGCCATCCGCACAACTTCGTCCCAGTTGTGCTGCTCGAAGAGTTCCTGAATCTGAGAGTGATCTTGCCGATCCGTTATGCACTGCGCGCGCAAATTACCGCGCAGCAAAGTCAGCGAAAGCAATCCCACAAACAAGACTGCTTTCACTTGGGCGAAGCCGGCGCAGGCAAAGCCAACAGCATCCAGTTGTGAGTTGCTCTCCACTCCTTCTCGAATCCCGCACGCTCCCGGGTCAGCAGTTTGCGTTCCGCCGGATCATTCATCGTCACCAGTTCATGTACCGGATCGATTCCATCAATCACCACGTAATGAAGCTCGCTTTGCCCCTCAGGCCGGAGCGCGGCAATCAGCGGCCGCCCCTTGCTTAGCTGTTCTTTCAGATCGTCCCAGCTTCCATCCAGAGCAAAGGTCAGATAGCCGTGCTCCCGCAAATATTCCTGCATCGACGATACTGTGATGCCCTGTTCTTTTCGCGAATACAACTGTCGCAGAATCAGCGTCGCGTCACTTTCAGGTCCGGCTGCAACTCCTCGCTGCTGCGCCCAATACATCATCACCATCGCAATCGATGCGGCTCCGCATCCCTCTTTCGACTGATGCACAAAGGGAACATCGATCCAGATCGCGGAGGACGTCGCAGCCCACACTATTCCCGTCAGCAGTAACAGTGCTGCTGATCGCGCCGCACCTGCAATCAACGCACAACCGCGACAATAATGATTACGGCCACAATGAGAATGACGAGCAACAGCATGTCGTTAGTAAGCGCGCCGGCTGCAAACTTCTGTTGTGCATCCGTTGCGCGCGCCGACAGGCTCGCCAGTTCCTGGTCAGAAAGCGTTGGAATCGCCGTTCGCACCTGCGCGGGGTCTATGTGCGCATCGCGCATCGCGCGTTCGGCCTGGGGCGAGGCGAGAAATCCCGTGACCGTGGCAATATCTTTTTGCCGTTTTGCGGAGGAAGACTCCACCTGTTGCTGCATCGCCCGGGGACTGACGATATGGTCCTCAGTGGCGGACTGGGAGAAAAGGTTTGTAGGAGAAGTGAGGAGCAGAAACAACGTGACGGGTACAACTCCTCGGCTCGGAAGCATGGAAAGCACTGACAGTCTCTTCATGGGGGGCTCCGGGAAATGAAATTGTGCCGTTCATGGGGATGCTTCGTGCGATTCCTGGGCGTCCGCCTTAAAGGCGCCCGCAAGCAATTTTGTATCAAGAACAACCTTCGCAGCAAGCGAAAACCTGAGACCATAGCCCGGCCTGCATTCAAGGCCGAACCGATGGTCCGGAAGACTTAAGTGAATAGACGGCTTACCGCTTCCACTGTTACCGGCTCTGGAGCAAAATAAACGTTCTTATCCTGCGTCGCCCATCTCCAGGAATTCGTTCCTCAGTACTTCTGCACCTTGGGGTCGATCTCGTCGCTCCACGCTAGAATTCCACCGGCGAGGTTCACGACTCTCGGATAGCCTTGTTGTTTGAGGAACTCCGCGATACGCTGCGAGCGGGCGCCCGAGCGGCACTGCACGATAATTTCGCGCTCGCGGTCGATCTCGGCCAGCCGGTTGGGCACATCGGTTTGGGGAATCAGCATTCCGCCAATCTGCGCAATCCGGTACTCGTAAGGTTCGCGCACGTCGAGAATGTAAACATCCTCGCCTGCATCCATGCGCCGCTTCAGATCCTTCACGCTCAACTGCGGAATTCCATTCTTCACTGATTTCTCCTGGGGAGTTTCCGGCACAATGCCGCAGAAATGCTGATAGTCAATGAGTTCGGTCACGGTGGGATTCTCGCCGCAAACCGGGCACTCGGGATTCTTTCTCAGCTTGAGTTCGCGGAAGCGCATGGAAAGAGCATCCACCAGCAGCAACCGGCCAATGAGCGATTCGCCCGCGCCCAGAATGAGCTTGATGACTTCGGTGGCCTGGATGACACCCACCAGTCCCGGAAGAATGCCCAGCACTCCGCCCTCTGCGCAACTGGGCACCAGGCCCGGCGGCGGCGGCTCAGGATACAGGCAGCGGTAGCACGGTCCTTGCTCAGTAGCGAAAACGCTGGCCTGCCCCTCAAATCTGAAAATCGAGCCGTAAACGTTTGGCTTGCCCAGCAGTACGCAGGCGTCGTTCACCAGGTAGCGCGTGGGGAAATTGTCCGTGCCGTCGGCCACAATGTCGTAGTCCTTCAGAATCTCAATGGCGTTCGCGCTGGTCAGCATCGTCTCGTGCTTGACGATATTGATCGCCGGATTGAGCGCGACGAGCTTTTCTTCGGCCGAGTCCAGCTTCTTGCGCCCAATGTCTTTGGTCGAGTGGATGATCTGGCGTTGTAAATTGCTCGCGTCCACCACGTCGAAGTCCACCAGGCCCAGCGTTCCCACGCCCGCCGCAGTCAGGTAAAAGGCGAGAGGCGAGCCCAGTCCGCCTGTTCCCACGCAAAGCACGCGCGCGGCCTTCAGTTTCTGCTGGCCCTCCATGCCC